>URLU01000222.1 GCA_900548765.1 uncultured Lachnobacterium sp. | reverse complement strand
CATACTTTGGCATCTGCAGCTGCTGTTTACGCATAGTGTGACCAGCAGCCATTTATACTATACTGCATGTAAATTTTTGAGAGAAATATCCATAATCGGTGCGGAATGTGTCAGAGCCCCGCTGCTGATATAGTCCACTCCCATATCTTTAAGTCTTGCAATATTTTCCTTTGTTACGTTTCCTGAGATTTCGATTTCAGCACGTCCATCAATGTAGGCAATGCATTTTCTGAGGAGGTCATCAGACATATTATCAAGCATGATTATGTCTGCGCCAGCCTCGATTGCGTCAACTACCATATCATAGGTCTCTACCTCAACCTCGATTTTTCTGACAAATGGAGCATAGGCCTTTGCCATTGTAATTGCTTCCTTCACGCCACCTGCTGCTCCGATGTGGTTATCCTTTAAAAGCACACCATCCGATAGATTGTATCTGTGGTTATTTCCGCCACCAACTCTGACCGAATATTTTTCAAAAATCCTGTTGTTCGGACTTGTCTTTCTGGTATCCAGAAGCTTGATGCTGCTGCCCTCCAAAAGGCCTGCAACCTCATGAGTATATGTGGCGATTCCACTCATTCTCTGGAGATAATTAAGCGCTGTTCTCTCTCCACAGAGGAGGACTCTGATATCTCCGTATACCTTTGCCATGAGCTGTCCAGCTTTGACAAAATCGCCATCCTTAACCATAAACTCAACTCGTGTCTCATTATCTAAAAGTGTAAAGGTTCTCTCAAAGACCTGCAGTCCGCAGATGATTCCATCCTGCTTGCAGATTAAGTCCACCTCGCCCTGCTTCGGCTCCGGCATGACTGCGTTTGTAGATACATCCTCACTTGTGATGTCTTCCTTTAACGCTCCTAAAATGTATGGGTCTACGTTTAAGCCCAATGTTACCTGATCGTACATATTACTTCCTCTCTATCTATATATTTTATCCTATATATTTTATCTGCCAAATATTTTGGTTATACAGCCTTACGCAGCGAACTATCCATATCTGCGGTCATATCAAGTGCCGCCCTCTTTGCAAACACAAGGCTCTCAAGCAGGGAATTGCTTGCCAGCCTGTTCTTGCCATGCACGCCGTTACAGGCTGTCTCACCTACTGCATAGAGGTTTTTCATGGAGGTGCCGCTCTCATAGTTCACCTTGATTCCACCCATAAAATAGTGCTGGGCAGGAACAACAGGAATGCACTCTGTAAACACATCATAGCCCATCTCCTTACAGTGCTCTATGATGTTTGGAAAATGTCTCTCAAGCTCATCCCTTGGAATTGTTCTCAAATCCTCCCATACATGCTCTGTGCCGTCCTTTTCCATCTGGGCATATATTTTTTCTGTCAACACATCTCTAGGCAGAAGCTCATCTGTAAAACGCTCCATGTTCTTGTTGTAGAGCTTTGCGCCCTCTCCCCGCACTGATTCGGAAATCAGAAAGCTTCTCTCCTCGCTGTCTTCAGAATAAAGGGTTGTAGGGTGAATCTGCACATAGTCAAGATTTTTAAGCTCAACCCCATGCTTTTTTGCTATTTCAAGAGCATCGCCTGTCAGATGTCTGAAATTGGTTGAATGCTTGTACAGTCCGCCGATTCCTCCGGTTGCAAGCACTACATATCTGGCATCCACTGTCACCTGACTGCCGTCTTTTAGCTCAATCACAGCTCCCACGCATCTTTTGTCTTTTTCTACTATATCAATAATAGAAGTGTACTCCATGAGGGTCACATTTGGCAATTCCTTTACCCTTGCAAGGAGCTTGCTGGTGATTTCCCTGCCTGTGACATCCTCGTGGAACACGATTCGCTTATGGGAATGGGCACCCTCTCTTGTATACAGGAGATTGCCATTCTCGTCACGCTCAAATTCCACACCATAGGACACAAGCTCTTTCACTACATCAGGTGAAGATTTAATCATTATCTCAACGGATTTTTTGTCATTCTCATAATGACCGGCCTTCATAGTATCCTCAAAATAGCTGTCGTAGTCCTCCGGAGCCTTCCACATGCACATACCGCCCTGAGCCAGAAACGAATCGTTGCTCTCTAAGTCAGACTTCGTAATCATGAGTATCTGCTTGTCCCTTGGAAGGTTCAGCGCGCAGTACAATCCAGAACATCCTGTACCAGCTATCAATACATCTGTCTTCATACAATTACTTCCTTTCGCATTAAAAAATGCCTTTTCTATAACGTCGTTGAATGGGAGTATAGCACAAAACTTTACAAGTGACAAGACACCTGTAAAACATTTGTAAAGTTTATTGTTGACAACAGATATTATAAGCCCGTATAATCTCACTAAGTGTTAGTTAATTCATCTACCACACTTAACAGAAATTTACACAATTTAGGAGATTAAAATGACAACCAGAGAATTACAGGATGAAATCCTTAGATTAAAAAAAGAAAATGACCTGTGCATTTTAGCCCATGCATACCAGAGTCATGAGATACTGGAGGTTGCCGACTACACCGGCGATTCCTACGGCTTAAGCGTACAGGCTGCAAAGGCCCCTAACAAAAACGTGCTCATGTGCGGTGTGCGATTTATGGCAGAGACAGTTAAAATCCTTTCCCCTGAAAAAAGAGTCCTGCTGTCAAACTCAGGTGCAGGATGTCCAATGGCAGAGCAGCTTGACACAAAGCTTCTGCAAAGTTTAAAGGACAACAATCCAGACTACACCGTGGTAGCCTACATAAACACCACATCTGAGCTCAAGACTCTGTGTGATGTCTGCGTGACATCATCTTCCGCTGTCAAGATTGTCAAAAATATAGATAATGACAAGATTTTATTTGTTCCAGACTGTAATTTAGGAGCATGGGTGGCAGAGCAGGTTCCAGAGAAGGAATTTAAGTTTGTCCACGGCGGATGTCCTACACACCTGCGCATGTCAGCACTTAATGTAAAAAAAGCAAGGGCTCTGCATCCAGATGCCAAGTTGCTGGTACACCCGGAGTGTCTGGCTGAGGTGTCAAAAGAGGCTGATTATATCGGAAGCACCACTGGAATTATGGATTATGCCAGAAAAAGCAATGACAAAGAGTTTATTATCGGTACTGAAAACAGTATCTTGCAGCATCTGCAGTTTGAGTGTCCTGACAAGAAGTTTTATCCTCTTTCAAAGGACTGCGTGTGCCACAATATGAAGCTTACTACACTTATGGATGTGTATAATTGTGTTAAGGGTACTGGCGGTGAAGAAATTGCATTGGATGAGGATGTGAGAGTCAAGGCTTTGAAGTGCATCAATACAATGCTTACGCTTGGAGCGTAAAATTAGATTCGCAAACTTCCCACTTGTGGGTTAGTCGCCGCCACCCTTAAAAAGGGTGGCTCGGGACGCTGGGTGTAACCCCTTGGTACCCGACAGCGTCTCAAGGCGCCCTAGACTTTCTCTTCGTTCA
>URLU01000221.1 GCA_900548765.1 uncultured Lachnobacterium sp. | reverse complement strand
TCCAGTCTGCCCGGAAAGCCACCCATACATGGCTGGCGGGAAAAATCAAGTGCGGGAACTGCGGGTATGCCCTTATGAGTATCTTCAATCCCTCCGGCAAGCAATACCTTCGCTGTACGAAACGGCTGGATAACAAGAGTTGTCCGGGGTGCGGGAAAATCATTACTTCGGAACTGGAAGCGGTTGTTTATCAGCAGATGGTAAAGAAACTGACAAGCTACAAGACGCTGACAGGCAGAAAGAAAGCGGCAAAGGCAAACCCGAAAATTGCAGCACTGCAAGTGGAGCTTGCCCATGTGGACAGCGAGATTGAAAAGCTGGTGGACAGTCTGACGGGTGCAAACAATGTCCTGCTCTCCTATGTGAATGTGAAGATAGCAGAACTGGACGGGCGCAAGCAGGAACTTCTGGCGAGGATAGCGGAACTAACGGTGGAAGCCATTAGCCCGGAACAGGTCAGCCAGATTTCCGGCTACCTCGACACTTGGGAGAATGTATCCTTTGACGACAAGCGGCGGGTGGTGGATTTGATGATTACCACCATAGCCGCCACAAGCGACAGCTTGAATATCACATGGAAAATCTGACGGGCGGCACACCTCCCGTCAGACCGTTACCCTGTGTAGTCCCTTGTAAACTGTACTTTGTTGCAGATTAACATACATTATAGCATGCACTACCGACATCTTTTCCTGCATGCTTTGGCATGCACAAAAAATAGAGATTAGAACAAACTTACATTCCAATCTCTATAATAGTGCCATTATATATACTTATATCTATGTCTATGCTTAATTTACCCCAGCATATATATTCTACATTTTATAATTGCGACATTTATAATTGTGCCAGCATCTCAACTGCATTCTTACCAATTATGCACTCTCCATGCTCCTCTATAAAGGCAGCCCGCTGGCTTCCAGCCTCAATATCTGCCACATACTCATCCGTAAGCATGGACAGGACCTTTACCTCGGTCTCTGTCATATGTGACAAATCCATTATGATATAGTAGCCGCCAGAATGCTTGTATAATGAGCTAGGAGGCATTTTCTTAAAACTCATGTGCTTTGCAAATCGCGTTGCTGTGTCCAAATCCTTAAACTTTAACAGCACCACCACATGAATTGCTTCTGCATCCACCCCTGCCTCATTAGCTGACCGCTCCTTAAGCTCCTTCCATTTTTCCTCCGGAACCGAGTTAAGCAGTCCGTTTACTATATCCTTCAGGTGCTCCATCATATCTCCAGATGCCGGATGCTCTGAAAAAGTCAGTGACATTGTATGATCTGGCAGAAAATCAGCTCTGACAGTCTTTACTCCCATGTCAAATTTCATCTGAAATTCTTCTTCTGCCATATCAAATATGTAATTCATAAATTCCTGAGTTCGTTCACCATTACTCATTATCTCTTCGATTGAATATCCCAAATCATATATTTCCTCTTCTGAGATAAGGCACTTTACTGTGTGTTGTCCAACTCTTTGAAATTCCATACAATCACCTACTTTCTTTTTATTTTCTGCCTGATACGCTGTAAGGCATTATCTATTGCTTTAGGGCTCTTTCCCATTATATCGGCTATCTGCGTATAGTTATTACCCTCCAGATAATAATTAAGCACTTCATTTTCCATTCCGCTTAAGTTTTTCTGAAGTTTCTTTTTAAATTCCTCAAGCTTTTCCTGCTCTATTATCATCTGCTCCGGACTCATAGCCTCATGCCCCAGAAAATTCTCCAATACACCGCCATTCTCATTTTCCTCAATTGAGAATGAAACATATTCGTTTAAGGGCTGGTGCTTTTTGCGTTTTGCCTTATCTATGGCAGAATAAAGCTGCCTGTCAATACAGAGTCTGGCAAAGTGGTAAAAATGAGATTCAGAAGATTTATAATCTCTTACAGCCTTAAAAAGACCTATCATCCCCTCCTGTATGAGATCATCATCCTCTGCCCCTATCAGATACAGTGTGTTACATTCCTTCCTGACCAATGGCTTATACTTATTTAAAATATAATCCATCACTGCATCATCACCATCCCTGAACTGCTGTATCAATTGCTCGTCTGTGTATTTCTCATACCCTTCCAATTCATTATCCCTTCTTAAGCCTCTGACGAACTATTTCATATGCTAACACTCCTGCTGCCACAGAGGCATTGAGTGAGTCAATATCTCCCTTCATAGGAATTGATGCAACCATGTCACAGTTCTCCTTTACAAGCTTGCTGACTCCATCCCCTTCATTGCCAATCACAAGACCTATTGAACCTGTCAAATTCAGGTCATACATCTCTGTGCCGCCCATATCAGCACAGACAAACCACATGCCCTGGTCTTTTAACTCCTTGATCGTGTTTGAAATATTAGTAACCTTAGCAACTGGTGTATAGTTTATAGCCCCAGCAGAAGTCTTTGCAACTGTAGGCGTGAGTCCTACTGCTCTTCTCTTTGGGATGATAACACCATGGGCCCCCGCAAGATTTGCAGTTCTGATTATAGCTCCCAGATTGTGTGGGTCTTCGATTCCATCAAGTATAAATACAAATGGAGCCTCTCCCTTATCTCTTGCAATCTGCAATATATCCTCAACCTCCGCATAGGAATAGGCTGCTGAAACAGCTATAACTCCCTGATGCTTGCCGGTCTCTGACAGCTGATCCAATCTCTCCTTTGAAACATAGTTTATGATTGAATCATGCTTTCTGGCTTCTCTTGTAATAGACTTAACCGGTCCATCCTGACAGCCATCCAATACAAAAAGCTTATCAATGGTCTTGCCTGAACGATATGCCTCAAGTACCGCATTTCGTCCCTCTATGTAATTTTCATGGAACTTCTCTGTCTCGGCTCCATCCTTTTCAATTTTGTCTTTGTTATAATTATCCATATTTTCCTATCCCTGATTTTCTTTATAAGTCCCTATGGCTCTATGCCCAGCAAATCAAGTGCCCGCCTGGACAGATATACAGCCCTGTCAAATCTATCCTCCAGATACAGATAGCCCATCAAGGCCTCAAAGCCCGTAGCCTTTCTGTAGTCTGCCACGGTGGCATTTTTTGCAGTGGTAAAGGACTTGGCATTCCGCCCTCTCCTGTACACATCATGCTCTTCCTCTGTCAGCTCTTCCATAAGTGCCTCCGCCATCAGTGCCTGGGTATGTGCCTTTACAATGCTGCTGGTGTGCCTGTGCAGCTCATTCGGGCTGGTATTTCCTTTATCCACCACAACTGTTCTTATTATGAGGTCAAATACACCATCCCCGATATAAGCCAGGGTCAGCGGTGAATAAGTTCTTATATCCTGCTTTTTTATGTTAAACTGTTCTCTGATAAATGCATCAATTTCCATTAGGCAAGCTCCCACTTAACACCTTCGCGTGTGTCCTTTATAGCAATTCCCTTTGCAAGAAGCTCATCCCTTATAGCATCTGCCTTTGC
>URLU01000220.1 GCA_900548765.1 uncultured Lachnobacterium sp. | reverse complement strand
TGAGAAAATCACAAAGGATGCTGGACTTGACGTATACGAGCAGGTTAAGAAAATCCAGCCAATTTGTTTTGAGAACGCATGCTGGGCTTACACAGTAGGTGCAGCAATCGCAATCAAGAAGAATTGTAGAAAGGCTGCTGACGCAGCAGCAGCAATTGGAGAGGGACTTCAGGCTTTCTGTATTCCTGGATCAGTTGCTGACCATCGTAAAGTAGGCTTAGGACATGGAAACCTTGGAAAGATGCTCCTTGAGGAGGAGACAGAGTGCTTCTGTTTCTTAGCAGGACATGAGTCATTTGCTGCTGCTGAGGGTGCTATCGGTATCGCTGAGAAGGCTAACAAGGTTCGTAAGAAACCACTTCGTGTTATCCTTAACGGACTTGGAAAAGATGCTGCACAGATCATTTCTCGTATCAACGGATTTACATTCGTAGAGACAAAGTATGATTACAAGACAGCTACACTTAACACAGTATATGAGAAGGCATACTCTGACGGACTTCGTGCAACTGTAAAATGTTATGGTGCTGATGATGTTCAGGAAGGTGTTGCAATCATGCACAAGGAGAACGTTGGTGTTTCTATCACAGGAAACTCTACAAACCCAACACGTTTCCAGCATCCAGTAGCAGGTACATACAAGAAAGAGTGTATCGAGCAGGGCAAGAAATACTTCTCAGTTGCTTCAGGTGGTGGTACAGGACGTACACTTCACCCAGATAACATGGCTGCAGGACCAGCTTCATATGGTATGACAGATACATTAGGACGTATGCATTCAGATGCACAGTTCGCAGGTTCTTCATCAGTTCCAGCTCACGTAGAGATGATGGGACTTATCGGAATGGGTAACAACCCTATGGTTGGAGCTACAGTTGCAGTTGCAGTTTCTGTTGAGGAAGCAGCAACAGCAGGAAAATTCTAAAAACTTGATTTCATAAGAAACTTTGAGACTCTTATCAATTTTGGTGGGAGTCTCTTTTTATGCCAAAGCATGTAATAAAAGCTGCCGGTGACATGTTTTCTGTATGGTTATATATAATGCGGATAGAAAATTATATGTAAAATGTATAATTATAGTGTATTATAGCGGTAAAAATAAATTATAGTGTATTATAGTGCTTTATAGTAATTTTACACAAAAATATAATGATTATTAAGTAGGTAAAAGGACATGATTACGAGTATAGATATTTATGAATTGGCAATTGAACAGATTTCTATTTATAGAGATAGAGAAATATCTGAAAAGCAGATAGAGTCAGTACAAGTAAAGGATGGCGGGAATGCACTTATATATAAAAGATTGTCTTGAATCTTTTATGAAATTTATCACATTCACTGTTCCACCGCATGAGCGTATGATGAAATTAAATTTTGCAATTTTTAGGGGAAACTCAAATTAGTATACTTTACGCTTGACAAATACAACATATAAGTTGTATTCTGTAATCAAACAAAGGAGAAGTAGGGGATTATAGATGATATTACACAGTTATTACTCAAATTCTGGTAAAAACTTGATACTTGATTATGTAAATAGTTTGCCAGAAGATAAAAAAACAGATGGTCTTTCTGTTTTGGAATGTATGTAAAATGGAGAATTTGACAAAATTAAATTTAAGCGTTGGGAAAAGAAAGTATATGAGGTGTACATTCAAAAACACAACCGAATATTTTATATTACAGTAGATAAAGAGAATATATATTTGCTCCATGCTTGTCGTAAACAGAAAAATAAGACGGAAAAGACGGATAAGAAACTTGTTAAGAAGAGAGCAGCTGAACTAGGCAGACACTTAGGAAAGACATTTATATAAGGATGTAGCAAAATGCCATTTGTAGAAATTAATGTTAAAAATGAAATTAAAAAACAAAGACAAAATGACCCAAAATTCAAAAAGGCGTGGGATGAATCCAGCGCCGAGTATAAGCTTATAGGAGAAATGATTTCTTTACGGAAACAAGAAAATATAACGCAAAAAGAATTAGCTGCATTGACAGGAAATAAACAGCAGGTAATTTCGCGGATTGAACGAAAAGAGAGTATACCAACTATAAGAGCATTTAGTAATATACTGGATGCGTTGGGATATGAATTACAGATAGTAAAAAAAGAATCAATATAAAAGTAACCGGCTGTACATCCATCAATTGTATACAGCCGCTTATTCTTTAAAGTTAAGTTAGTTCCGACCAGCAGATTTACCAAAAGTCTGCTGGTCTTTTACAATTTTATTTTTAAAAATGTTTATATAAATGAAATTTAAAATGGTGTATTATGATTTCATAGGAGTTGAGAGTACACTATGGACATGAACAGACTGAGAAGAAACAAATGGCTGCTAATCAGAACAGGGATTTTTTTCTTTGTTATACTTATATTGTGCTATTTAGGTTTTGATTTTTTTAATAAGTTCCAGGAGAAAGAGGGCAGGCTTGAGGCAACCTATACTGCGGAGGCATCGGTCAGAAATCTTGAAACTCAGATTGGACGTTATCTTGAAAATTCAGACTTGTTGAAAAAAATTATTGCGTCAGGTTATGGCATAGACGAAGCAGAGTTTAACATGCTTGCCGGCCTGATGATGGAAAATAAAGATGCGATTGAGGCTTATGAGCTTGCACCTGATGGTGTGGTTGAGTCCGTCTATCCTTACGAGAAAAATAAAAAGGCTATAGGCCTTAACCTGTTGGAAATGGATGAGCGTAAGGCGGAAGCTGAGAAGGCAAAGGAGAGTGGCGAATACACAATAGCAGGACCCTTTGAGCTCAAACAGGGCGGAGTAGGTGTAATAATTTTTGACCCTATATATGTGGATGATGAGTTCTGGGGCTTTTCTATACTGGTTTTAAACTGGGACAGCTTCTTAAGGGAACTGCACATAGACAAGCTGCAGGAGGCTAACTACCAGTTTGATGTCTGGAAGATGGATTCTGATGGCAACAGAGTTACAATCATGAATGACGGCTATGGTGAAATTGAAAATGCACTGACTGTTTCATGTACTGTACCAAATGACACCTGGTATTTTGATATCTACCCTAAGACAGGATGGATTCCAATCCATATCAGGGTGTTGGAATTGGTTTTGTCCTTTGTTTTTTCAGCCTTTTTTGCTTTTATATATTTACAGATGGTGCTTAGAAAAAAGCATGAGGAGGCATATGCCAGAGCTCTTGAAGAGTCAGTCAGGCAGGCAAATACAGCAAACGAGGCAAAGACCCAGTTCCTGCTCAACATGAGCCATGACATCCGTACTCCTATGAATGCAATCATCGGTTATTCGGAGCTGCTTGAGGATAATCTTGACTCAGATGATAAGGCTATGGGCTATGTGAAGAAAATAAAGAAATCCAGTGATTTGCTGCTGTCCCTAATCAACTATGTCCTTGAGATGGCAAGAATTGAGAGCGGTAAGATGGAACTCAGGGAAGAAACCGGCAGCCTCAAGAACTTTGTCAAAGTGTTAAATGCAG
>URLU01000219.1 GCA_900548765.1 uncultured Lachnobacterium sp. | reverse complement strand
TACTAATTTCCATCTACCACAGTCTACCCTTGTGATGCTGGTGTCTGCACTTGCGGGAAGAGAGCATGTGCTTGCGGCCTATGAGGAAGCTGTAAAAGAAAAATACAGATTTTTCAGCTTTGGTGACGCTATGTTTATCACTGATGATTTGATGAAATAATTAATACTTGTAAATACTTACTGTTTATAATAAGATAATATTGGTAATTGCTTATATGTATTAAGGGAGTTTTTAGGATGGAAGAAAAAAGAAAGCATAAGAGATTAGATCTCGATGTATCAGTGCAGCTTGAGCGTCTTGATGAGGATGGAGTCACAACACTTAAATATGTTCATGTTGATGTAACCGATATTTCCAGAAGTGGAATAGGCTTTAGTTCAAAGCAGAAGCTTGAAGTTGGTACATACTATGATACTAAGATTCAGATTTGGACAAAAGAGATTGTGGATGCAGTCGTTGAGATTGTACGCCGAGCAGATGCGGAGGGAGGATATCACTACGGAGCCAGCTTTATCGGCATGACAGATACAGATGCTCTGAAGATTGATATCTATCAGATATTTAATGATTTATAGGATTAAAAAAGTAGATAATCTACACAACATCATAGCCAGTGTTCCTGGCTCAAAGAGTATTACAAACAGAGCCCTTTTAATTGCTGCGCTTTCCTCTGGAAAGTGCACGTTAAAAGGGGTTCTTTTTAGTGACGATTCAAGGCATTTTCTGGATGCCCTGATAAGCCTTGGCTTTGGTGTGGATGTAGATGAGAAAACAAAGACTGTCAGGATAGAAGGAACAGGCGGAGCCATACCAAACACGGAAGCCACAGTAGATGTGGGGAGCGCAGGAACAGCAGCCAGATTTCTGACAGCTTTTTTGGGTCTTTCGGCTGGCAGATACAGGATGGTATCATCAGAACAGATGAAAAAGCGCCCAATGAAGGAGCTTCTGCTGGCACTTGAGGAGCTGGGAGCCTGTATAGAATATGAGGAAGAGGAGTATCATTTTCCTTTTACTATCTATAATAAGGGCGTGGGCTGCAATCAGGTGACAGTAGATGTAGATAAGAGCAGCCAGTTTTTGAGTGCGCTTCTTATCTCAGCAGTTATTCTGGGAAAGGATTTTACTGTAAATGTCACTGGCAGTCATGGAATGGCATATGTGGACATGACAGTCAGGCTGATGGAGCAGTTTGGAGTCAGGGTGATAAAGAGGGAAAATCCTTTGAGCTTTGATATCAAAGCGGGCTCGGCATACGAGGCTATTGATTATGATATAGAGCCTGATTTATCTGCAGCCTGTTATTTCTATGCCATGAGTCCTGTGCTAAATGTGTCATCCCAGGTGCGGGGGGTAAAAAGAGCCGGATGCTTACAGGGAGATATAGCTTTTCTGGATGTACTGTCGCAGATGGGATGTGGATACATAGATGATGAAAATGGAATCATTGTAAATCCGCCAAAGGATGGCAGGCTGAAGGGAGGCAGATTTGATCTGTCTGCTTTTTCCGACCAGGCACTTACACTTGCTGCAATCGCGCCGTTTGCCACAGAAAAGGTGGAGATAAGGGGAATATCCCACATCAGGTACCAGGAATGTGACAGGATAAAGGCTATATGCCACAATCTGACTGGGCTTGGGATAAATGTCAACGAAAATGAAGATGGGGTTGACATTACACCGGGACAGACAAAAGCGGCTGTAATTGAAACCTATGATGACCATAGAGTTGCCATGGCATTTTCTATACCGGGTCTTGTGACGGATGGGGTGGAGATTGAGAACCCTTATTGCTGCAGGAAGACCTTTGAGAATTATTTTGAAGTTTTGGAAGAGGTTGTGTACTAAATAAAAGAGTCTGATATTATATCAGACTCTTTTAAGATTACAAACTGTTCATTAAAATGATTATATCTGCCAGTGTAACAGTGTGACCTTTTTCAGCAATTTCAAGGCGATATAACATATTTGTTATTTTACCACTTGCAATATCACATCTTTGATTAAACATTTTAGTGTATTCTTTTTTTAGAGTGGTTTTGAGCATCTGCTCAACCCCCTTTGCAAATTTTTTCTTTTGCAGCATATCTTTTTTCCTCCTTTAAATTTTTAGTTAAGAGAAATATGAAATTTGAAAAAAAAATAAGAGGATAAAAAAGAAATGCCGCTTTAATATTTGAAATTAGAAGAAAAAATAGTGAATAGCTACAAAAATGTATCACAAATTTTGTGACGGGTTATGCGTTTAACCATTGCATGTATAAGCCCATGTGATATACCATGATGTTAGAAGGAAAAGGAGATAGGACATGGAACAAAGCAGGGTTAGAATTGCAGACATTGCAGATTCACTGGGGCTCAGCACAGCAACAGTATCAAATGTGATTCATGGCAAAACCAGTAAGATTTCAGATGAAACAATAAAGCGGGTACAGCAGGAACTGGAGAAGACAGGCTACATCCCCAATATGGCAGGTATTTTACTTGCCAGAAATAATTCGAGAATCATCGGTGTAGTGGTAAATGACGGAATAAAGTACGAAGGCAGGGTTTTGGAGGATGGCTTTGTCATGTCATCCTTGAATGCACTTTCACATGAAGTAAATGAGAAGGGATACTTTCTAATGATTAAAACCACATCCGACATCAAAGAGGTTCCTGTTTTTGCGTCAATGTGGAATATGGATGGGCTGATTCTCATGGGCTTTTGTGAAGCCGATTACGAAAAACTTAGAAGCCAGATGAGGATATCATTTGTAGTGTATGATGGATATTTTGAAAGCTGTTCAAAGGTGGTCAATCTGGTAATTAACCATTATGACGGAGGCTGTCAGGCTGGAAAGTATTTTAAGGAGCTGGGACATAAAAAAGCTTTATGTATTGCTGATAATTATATCTGCATGGATAAGGAGCGTATTGAGGGATTTAGAAAAGCCTTTGAACCAGGGGAGACATTTATCTGGCAGATTCCGAAGACTGAAAAAGAGCGGATGATTTTTTATCAGGAAAAATTCCAGAAATTGTTAGAAAGCCGGGTTACAGCAGTTTTTGCGGTGTCAGATTATTATGCTCTGGAATTTATGAGATTTTTGCAGGGAAAAGGAATCAGAATACCGGAAGATATGCAGATAATAGGCTTTGATGACAACATGGCAAGCCGGGAGAGCAATCCGGCATTGACGACTATTCATCAGGATGCAGCACTCAGGGCAAAAACAGCAATAGAATGTATAGAGGCGATGCGTGACGGAAGGCATTGCGAAGCAGAAATACTTCTTCCGGTAGAACTTGTAAAAAGGGGAAGCACGAGGTAATTATCATGTCAGAGTTTATGAAATCATTATGCAAAATAGCAATACCTGTCACTCTTCAAAGCATGCTGCAGGCATCATTTTCAATCATTGACCAGATAATGATTGGACAGTTAGGTGAGACGAACATATCAGCAGTAGGATTATGCGGAAACTATTCATTGGTTTTTTCAGTGGTGATTGGTGCGGTAAGCACGGTTGCAGGAATATTAATTGCACA
>URLU01000218.1 GCA_900548765.1 uncultured Lachnobacterium sp. | reverse complement strand
TTGTTGCAAGAGGTTTTACCTGTCCAGTACCATCACCTACTGAATATTTCACAGTAGAGGTTTTTGCACTACTATAATTCCCTGATGTATCTTCTATGTACACGTTGGTATTGACATTTATTCCATCGAAATAGTACAAGCCTTCACTGTATGTAGTAGGGTTCTTCACTGTTTTCCAGAGGAAACCACTGTCTACACCAACTTTCATACTCGGTCCATCTTTGTTGTAGGTGTGGTCTACTCTCAGATAATACCATCTTCCATTACTGTCTTTATGCCAGCCTGTACACATCTTGCCTGAGTTGTTAAATACGAAATATCCATGAGCATCGGTAGGTTGATAATTGTCGTTATTTGTTCGCGTCCATATCCATGTATTTCTATAAATTATCCCCTTATCATTAGTATAATAATAGGCTCCATCTACTTTAACCCATCTACGATATGGGGCAGAATATCTATCCAATGTGGGATGTTTCAAGAGTAATGCATAGTACAGTTCACTGCCTGATTGTAAATTCAACCAATATGCTGTTGCAACACCATCAGCGTTAGCATTTGAATATCCTATATAAGTATATCCCATACTAACATACCAATCTATCCATTCCGACCATGTTCCATCGCTACTGTATGATGGAGCATCATTATATTTATTTTGCATTGTGCTTGGAGATACAATATCGCATCCGTTATCATACGCTTTTACATCAGTAGGTTTAAATAAAACAATACTTAATACAGCAGCTGCAATAACGGATGCTTTTACAATGAATGATTTTTTATTCATAAGTTTTTCATCCTTTCTATTAAGTTTCAAGTAATTATATTAGTTATTCCTGCGGAGCATCATATGCTCCTTCTGGTGCTGCAACAAGGTGATACTTCATCAATGTTACACTAACCACATCAGAATAATTACCTATAAATTCTCCTGAATAATCATCATATGTCAAATTTTCATTTGCCATTTTATCTGTTATCCAGTTATTAGCTTCGTTTTGAGCGTTTTCTTGTTCTGCTGGTGTCATATTAGTAGGGCTTCCCATATAGCATCCCCACCATCCACCACCTAAATCCATCCATGTATTTACAGTGTATGGACATTTAGCTGTTGTTGCCTGTGGTCCTGTAGTCGGCTGGTCTGAAACTGTTGAATCAGCTGGTGTCTCTGCAGGAGTATTTGTTGTTGTCTCTGCTGGTGCCTGTGTTGCAGAATCATTCTTTGTACTGTCTGGTTTTGTCTCGGTCTTTGTAACAGCATTTTTGCTATCAGTCTTTGATGCAGAGTCCTTGGTGCTGCCTGTTGAGTCAGTCTTTGCATCTGCTTTATCAGACTTTGTCTTGTCTTCCTTTGCTACAACCTCTGTGTCTGTCTCTGTGTTGTAAACAAGCTCTGCGCCCTCTGTGCTCTCCTCTGTCTCAGTCTCTGCTGCAACTGCCTTTGTCTCAGTGCTTGCTTCTGCTACAGCTTCTGTATCAGCAGACTGTACTTCTGCTGTTTCTTTGCCACAGCCTGCAAGCATTGCTGTGGTCATTGTTAATGCTAATAATGTGATGATTAACTTGTTTTTCATTCTTATCCTCCTCGTATTGAATTTCACATCATGTATTTAATATGAAATTCGTAAACATATTAATATAATTTCCCTATATACGGCGAATTAAATTATATCAAATATCCTACATATAAGATACACATTTTGCATAATTTAACAATTTTTCACCATACAGCATATAATTCTATGTCATTTTTCACAAAAAGTAATTGACTGCTGACATCCAGCATATTTCCAGAAGCATCTCTCCAGCCGGCAAAGCTGTGCCCTTCCATCTGAGGCTCCTTGGGCACTATCAGGACTCCCCCCTCTGCAAGAACATAGGATTTATATATACTGTCATCCACATAATATCTGACTGTATAATATTTTTTCTCGTTTTCCTGCCTGTCCAATATCACATTAGCTCTTTTTGATATGGTGCCAATCCTTCCGTTGATGTACTTAAAGTGCTCAGTTACATTTACTTCAAGAATCCCCTTCTCATAATCCACTTTTAGCACCTCCACATCTATCTGGGAATCCAAATCAATGGATGTCATAAGCAGCTGCTTAAAATCCTCCACAAGCTCCTCATCATTATGTATCCTGTAGCATTTATCAAATGCCACATTATTCATGGCTGCTTCAAGCGCATTATCCACAGCCTCTGATAATTCAACAGTCCTATACTCTCTGGCATGGAGAGCTTCTACTATAAAAAAGGTCATAGTCGTCATCAGCACAAGGCTTATAATAATCGCTGTATTTTTCATATCCTACCTCTCTAGTTAACCGAAAAATCAAGACTTTTGTATACAAGCTTGCTGTCTGCATCCACCAGCTTAAGCTGTATAGTGTAGACCCCCGGCTCTGAAAAGCTGTATATCCCATCTCCCCTACAGGTTACACCTCCACTTTCGGAAGCCTTAAGCTTATTTGTCACACCAAGCACATATACCGCTTCTCCCTCCGCAAGCCCCGAGGCATAAACTGACCTGCCATTTTTTTCCACCATTACATAGTCCAGCATATTTACATCCGTATTGGGTGAAATAGCAGGTTTCTCATAGTCATACAGCATTTTCCCTGCTTCTGTCTTAATCTGCTCCGCTGTTGCCTTAGAATCCATATATGTCCCATAATCCTGTGATTGCTGGTTTGCAGCTGCTGCCATTATGCTAAGCAGTCCAACCGTATCTTCTCCTGCCCTGACACCAAATACAATTATGAGCAGCATTAAGCCCACAATTATTGCCACAAAAGTCTGACCGGCTTCTTCCATAAGCACCTTCATATATTGCTCCTTTCCATAATATTATGTCGTAACTGCCAGAAGAACTGCTGCATAATTGGTCGCTATCCCCAATGCAACAATAATAAAAACCAGCAGTTCTCCAAATTCTTCTAGTAATGTCCTCATCTTGCATATCCCCGCTTGTAAAACCTATTATCAATTTTCAAAAAAGGAATCTTGTAATCATAACACAATATAACCTCTGCCATATTGGTCACTCCCTTCTCGTCCGTAAATTCCTCTACCATAAGCTCATAACCGCTTTCCGCCGCCTGACTTTTACAGGCATCTATCACTGAATCAGCAAAATTGCTGTTTTCTATTTCTGCAATAGTGTCCATATGAAACTCAGCAGCCCGCAAAGCCGTCATATCAGCACTTATAATACCTGTTGTAACCACAAGGCCAAGCATAATCAGAAACAGTGATATGTATATAACTGGTATCTGTTTCATCTGTACCTCCTCTGCTATATTAGCTGCTACATAACTCTTACAGATAAGAATGAAATAAGAAATGCCGACATATCCACCATAAGCTTCACGGCTCCTATCAGACCCGGAATAGCCACATAGGCCTGCATGGCTGCCATCTTGTCCTCATTTTTTAATTTTTCTGCCTTATCCGTCATAGCTGTCGCCCTATCTACAATGTTCCTTATCTCCACCTGCACATCCCCTCCTGAGCCAGCCTGGATAGAA
>URLU01000217.1 GCA_900548765.1 uncultured Lachnobacterium sp. | reverse complement strand
TGCCAACTCCGGTATTGCCATACAGAAATAAATTCTTAGGTTTATTGTCAAAATCATTGATAAAATTCTGACATTCCCTGACAGCGTTCTGCATTGTCTGTAGAGAAGTGAGACCTGTTGCAGGGTTTGTATCCTCATCAGAAAAATAATCAAAGGAGAAGGAAGAGAAATTCTCTCTGTCTAAAATATCCCTGATATTGGACTGGGAATAGACAGTGTTAATCACAGCCTGTTTGAAGCAGTGACAGCGGATGCCATTGATGTAGCCGGTGTCTTTGCAGTCAGGACAGGTATACACAGGCTCAAAATAATCATCCGGATAGCCGAGACTTAAGAAAATATCTTTTTTCTCATCCCTGAATGCCTTAATCTGCATCTTAAGTGTGTTAAGAGCATTCTTGTCTCCGTCAAGAAGCTTCTCAGCCTGTTTTACAGAGCAGGAAGCAATGGCGTTATCAATTTCCTTTAAACGAGGCTCTTTTTTGTAGGCTTCGCTAAGGCGTATTGCAGTAATGTGCCTGTTCTGAAGCTGTCTCTCATCATATCCTCTCATTATCTCATCATATTGAGCGTTGCTAAGTGCCATCATATCCTCCTGAAAAATTACTGAACAGTACTGTTGAGTAATAATTTTTCTAACTGATCATAGTCCTGCTTTCTCTGACTAAAGTTGTTGAATTTGTTGCGCTTTACCTGACTGTCTGAATCAGTAGTGTTAAGCTTTAACTTTTTAGACTTTGAAAAAGCGTCATCTAAGCGCTTGATGTCCTCTATAGTATGTACATTATTCTTTTTCCAATTAGTGAGAATTGAATCTGTGTACTCAAAGCTTGGCTGATGGGTTGCAGTAATAGTACGCTTGCAGGCATCAAGAATAATAGAATTATCAAAGGCATAGTCCTTAGTCCATTTGCGTATGTACTCCATCTCGGATTCCACCAGATTCCTGCCCGAAATACCGAGAGCTTTCATTACAGAATAGTAAATCTGGCTGTGGGCGGCTGTATTTTCCTTTGCCTGTTCAACAGTAGTGATTTTACTTTCTGCCCATCCCAGAGCAACCTTGTCCATGTATCGGAAGCTTGAGTGTCCCTTGCTGATACAGTATTCCACCAGATAATCAATAAGCTCTGTAGTGAAGGAAAGCTCATCATACCAGTAAAGCACGATGTTGGTGTCTGTAGATGACAGAGGGTGCTTTAAATAAGCTTCTATAATGAAGAAAAGCTCTGAAATATCCGGGTTCTTGCGGAAGTTTTTGATGTCGTCCAGAGAGTATTCTTTTCTGGCTGGTTTGGCGTTTGTCTTAGTGGCTGAGTCAGCACTTGTCTGACTTACGCCAGCCTGTACTCCGTCAGCCTGAGCAGTGCTTATACCGCCATTAGATTGTGCCATACCATTTTCGGACATGGCTGCGTGACCAGTGTTAGAGCTTGCTTCTGCAACAGCTCCAGCCATGCCGGCACCACCAGCACTTGCGTTTAAATCCATAAAATGTATACCGCACACAGCACCCTCCGCATCATAGTCCAGAGTCAGCACTCCCTGCTTCTCCCAGTACCTCAAAGCGCGTAGTATGTCCTTGTCAGTGTGCATAAATAAATCAGCAATTGCTGAAATTGTACAATTTTGTGCATTACTTCCGATGCAGCGTAATAAATATAAATATACCTTTACAAATTCACCATTTGCATCAGGCATGAATTCGTCAATAAAAATATTCGAAACACTTGTTAACTGTGATGAACTATCAGTATACAAATGAATGTCTGCCATAAAAATTACCTCTTTCGCATTTAACCTGACACCAATAATAGCACAATTATCTGGGTTTGAAAAGAAGTAAAAATGGCTCAAAGCCTTGATATTAAAGGGAGGAGAAGTGAACAAAAAATTGTGGATAAAGTGGATAACAGGTGAAAACTGTCGCAGCAGGGCTTAAATCACGGCTGGATGAGTGTTGATAACATATAAAGAAAATCCACATGAAAAGTTGGAGTTTCCAACAATTTCATGTGGATAAAGTGGACAACTTACTGGTTAAGGAGGGATTCTCCTATTTCTACCACGTTTCCAGCCCCCATTGTTATCAACAGGTCACCGTTCATACAATTTTCCAATAAAAATTTTTGAATTTCATCAAAAGATGGAAAATAGTAAGCCTCGCAATCCTTTTGCTTTAAGAGATTAAGTATATCCTGTGAGGATATGCCATAAGTATTCTGCTCACGGGCAGCGTAAATATCTGCAAGCACAACCACATCCGCCATGGAAAGTACATCGGCAAAATCCTTAAGAAAGGCCTTAGTACGGGAATATGTGTGTGGTTGGAAGACAAGGACGAGTCTCTTGTGAGGGTAATTTGCAGCCGCAGTCAAAGTAGCGCGGATTTCTGTTGGGTGATGGGCATAATCATCGATTACAGTCACACCATTAAACTGACCCTTGTACTGGAAACGCCTGTCGGCACCACCAAACTTGTAGAGACCGGAAATAATAGCTTCCTCTGCTATGTTAAGCTCCAGCATAAGTGCTACAGCAGCAAGTGAGTTGCTTACATTGTGGGCACCAGGCACATTGAGCTTTACGTCAAATAATTTTTGACCAGCATGCATCACTGTGTAGTGGGCACAGGCTTTGTCATCATAGGAGATATCAGAAGCATAGTAGTCATACTGGTCATTTAAGCCGTAGGTGATTACTTTTTGATGCAGTCCATTGACAAGCTCTTCATAATTTTCAATCTCGCCATTTATGATGGTGGCTCCGTCCTCAAGAGTGTTTGAAGCAAACCTGCGGAAGGAATGTCTGATGTCATCCAAATCCTTGAAGAAGTCCAGGTGCTCAGCCTCCACATTTAAAATCACGCTGTAGCGAGGTCTGAAATTGAGGAAGCTGTTGGTGTACTCGCAGGCCTCTGAGATAAATACTTCAGAATCGCCGATACGGAGATTTCCATTGATTGCCTGAAGCATGCCGCCCACAGAAATAGTTGGGTCAGCCTTGGCTTCCAGGAGAATCTGGCTTATCATAGAGGTTGTAGTTGTTTTACCATGGGTACCGGCAACGGCAATGGATTTCTCATAGTTATCCATAATCTGACCAAGCAGCTCGGCGCGGGAAAGCATAGGAATGCCCTGAGCCTTAGCTTCAACGAATTCCGGATTGTCCTGATGGATAGCAGCTGTGTATACTACAAGCTGGATGCCAGGGATGATGTTTTCAGCCTTCTGACCATAGAAGATTTTGATGCCCTTGCTCTCAAGAAAATCTGTGAGCTCGGATTCTCTGGAGTCAGAACCGGTGACAGTGAAGCCCTCTGACAAGAGAATTTCAGAGAGACCGCTCATGCTGATACCGCCTATTCCCATAAAGTGAACATGGATTGGTGAGTTAAAATCTAATTTATACATAAACGAATACCTACCTATTATCAATATGGGGTGAAACCCTTCCAATAATTATACTCTTATTTACATGATTTGGAAAGAGAAGAATATTGGGAAAAAATTGTGTAAATCAACAAAAAATGGACGAATAATAACGAAAATTTGTGAAAAATGTTGTTGCTT
>URLU01000216.1 GCA_900548765.1 uncultured Lachnobacterium sp. | reverse complement strand
TACTGTATTTAAGAATCCAAGTGATGACATCATCTTAAAAAGAGGAATCATTGTAGCAACCTGAGGTACCATCATAGCTAAAAGCAGTACTGAGAATACCATGTCTTTTCCTTTATCATGGTAGAGCTCAAATCCATATCCGGCAAGTGAACATACAAACAATGCTACGATTGTCTGGATACCTGCATACTTAAATGAGTTCCAGAGTGCTCCCCAGAGATCCTGTCCTGCGAGGAGATTCTGTAAGTTTGTAAGTGCATATGTGCCAAAGGCAAGCCTGCCTCTTGCAACATCAACAGTATTGTTAGTAGCTGCAGATATCATCCAGTAGAATGGAAATACTGAAATAAATGATACTATGATAAGAAATATGTATGTAGGAATTAATCTTTTCTGGATTGAAGATCCATGTTTTTTCTTAGTCACGCTTATCACCTACTTTCATGTTAATAAATGCAAGGACTGCAACCATGATAAATACAACAAAGCATAATGCTGATGCATAACCGAAGTTTGCAACACCCTTACCAAACGAAATATTGTAAATATAATGAGACATTGTAATTGTTGAGTTTGCAGGTCCACCACTTGTTAAGTTTACAGACTCGTCGAAGAGCTGTAAGGTACCATTGATTGACATGATTACTGTCATAACAATTGTTGGTTTTAAGAGTGGAACTGTAATCTTCCAGAATGTCTGCCATGCATTGGCACCATCAATTTTTGCTGCCTCATATACAGAGTATTCAATGTTCTGAAGTCCTGCCAGGAAGAATACCATATTGTATCCTGTCCATCTCCAGATAAGTGCAATAATAATGATTGCCTTTGCACTTCCCGGATTGCCCAGGAAATTATAATTATTTTCTAATATTCCAAGGTTAACAAGGATAGTATTGATTAATCCATTTGTTGCAAACATAGATTTAAAAATCAATGAATACGAAACAAGGGATGTTGCACATGGCAAAAACACACATGTACGGAATAATCCTTTGAATTTCAAATCCTTATTGTTAAGAAGCTGTGCCAAAAGCATTGCAAGTACAAGCATGACCGGCACTTCAATAATTAAATATAAAAATGTGTTCTTTACAGATGTCTTGAAAATGGCATCCTGGAACATTCTTGTGTAGTTGTAACCCGCAGGATCACACCAGCTCATATTTGCAGATGGTCCTGTCTTAAATGATGTAAATACAGCTTGAATAATTGGATAAAAGCTCATGATGCAGATTAAAATTGTGGCTGGGAACAAATATGTCCATCCCGCTATCTTCTGCTTGCCCGTAATACTAAGTCCCTTTTTTTTGTTCATTAGGAGCCTCCCTATCTTAGCTTATAAACGGGGAGCCGGAATACCGATTCCCCGTTCAGATAACTTATATTTCAGGTTCTGATTAAAGTCCCATTGTAAATCTCAAGTTGCTCTCTGCTGTGTCTAACTCTGACTGCAAATCAGCTCCACCAATGATATTGATGATTGCTGTAGCGATGTTAGAACGTGCATCGTAGTGGTAATCACTCTGCTCAACAACCTTTACATGAGAGCCCATCTCAACGATGTCTGCGTAGATTGCCTGACCATTGAAGTAGTCAACACCCTGGCTGTATACTTCTGACTGTCCAGCAGAGATACATGTTGTGATAACACCACCATTTGTAAGAGCTGCATCATATGTAGCAACGGCTCCGTCTCCACCACCGAATGTGTATGCTAAGAAGTCTTTTGCAAGGTCTGTATTATGGCAGTTTCCTGTAATGTAAAGTGAAGATCCACCATTTGAAGCATATCCCTCACCACCTGCTAATGTAGGCATTGAAGTAATCTCCCATTTTCCTGAGTTCTCAGCAACCTGCTCGATTGTTGGGATAATCCAGTTACCATTCATAACACCAGCAACCTGATCTCCAATGATTGTCTGATCTGTGTAATCTGACCAGTCATTTGCAAGATATAATACATTTTCATTTGCCATCTCTACGATTTTCTCAACAACCTGCTTAAGTGTCTCATTGTCAGCGATGTATGGCTCTCCATCTTTAAACTGTGAAACGCCCTCTGCCTGAAGCATCATGTATACTAAGTCGTTTCCGTCACCATCCATAGAAAGCAGGTACTTTCCTGTTTTCTCATAAACTGCTTTACCAATCTCAATGAAATCGTCCCAAGAGCATCCTGTCAAATCATCAATTGTATATCCGGCTTCATCAAGTAAGTCTGTTCTGTAAGCACAGATAACAGTTCCGTTATCAACTGGGAATCCATAATGTGTTCCATCGATTGTAGAGAAGGAAAGCTTCTCCTCTCCGAAATCTGACCAGTCAACATCTGCATCTGCCACATCTGTCCATGCTTCCGGATAGTTTGTAGCATACTGCCGGAAGTAATGATCCTGGAAAAGTACGATATCTGGTAAGTTGCTGTAGTCTCCTGATGAACCAGCTAATGTGATTGCATCCTCAATGTCTGACGACTTGGACTGCTCAATAATCTCAAGATTGAAATCTGGATTTTTCTCCTTGTAAGCTGCTGCTGCTGCCTCAAGTGCTGGGATGTTAAAGTTTTTATCCCATGCATACACTGTTAATGTGTTAGGATCGTCTGTTGTTGCAGAAGCTGTTGTACCACCTGCTTCTGTACCACTTGTTGTACCTGCATCATTTGATGCACTTCCACCATTGCTGCTTCCGCATCCTGCTGCCATAGAAGCCACCATAGCAGATACAAGCATAACTGAAATAACTTTCTTCTTCATATTCTTTTTCCCTCCATAAATAGAATATATAGTTCCGTAACCCCCAAAGGTCTGTTCACATTTGTCTGCGCTTTTTATGCACTTTGACCAAAATGATGTGTCCTTATCTTGATTACATGGTTATTATAACGAATAATGTGTCTTAATTGTGAACATAAACAATAAAAAAACAGGCGTTTTCAATCAAAAACGCCCGAAAATATCCGAAAATATTTAATTGTACTACCAGCCCTTTAGTGCAGATATCCTATAATTCAGCAATTTATGCTCATAATTTTCAGGATTTATCTTCCACTGGTAGGGTGATGTATCCAAAAACTTCCTGAAATTGCGGTTGAATGTACTTGTTGTGGTGAATCCGCACTTTATTGCAATTGTATCCATGGAATCGTTGGACTTTTTCATTAGCTCACATGCCTTCTGAATCCTGATGAGATTCACATAATCCATAGGAGACATTTTGATATATGACTCAAATATTCTTCTGAAATGAGTCTCGCTCATGCTGCATATATCCGCCAGTTCTGCTGCTTTCATCTGCTTGTCATAATTCTTGTTGACATAATCAAGTGCTGCCGCTATCTGTGACATATTAGTGCCTTTTATCTGGCAGTCGTCCGCTACCGGCAGGGAAGCATCCCTGCGCAGAAGTTCTAAGACAATCGCCTGCATATGGAGTTTTATGATTTTCTGATGATAGGGTCTTTTGTCCGTAAATTCCTTTATCACGCTGTTTATATGCCCTGCCAATGCCTTATCTTCAATGGAATTGGTCATAACCGCTCTTTTTGTAACGGAAGCAACAACCTCAGTCAGGAAAACCGGATTATCGGGAAACAGCTCCTCA
>URLU01000215.1 GCA_900548765.1 uncultured Lachnobacterium sp. | reverse complement strand
CCTTGCGGACAAACGGTTTTCAAGACCGCCTCGTTATGACCACTTCGATACCTCTGCGTATCACAAAACACTACTGTATGTAATTGTCTGTGTAACTCGCTGTTCCCCAGCGCAGGATTTATAATACATTAAATAATGTATTGTGTCAACCACAATTTTACATTTTCTTCAAAAAGATTTCAGCCACCTGAATGTCTTCTGGAGTTGTTATTTTTATATTGCGGTAATCTCCCTCTGTCATATGTACTTTCACATTGCTGGCACACTCTACAATCATGGCATCATCCGTGATATTTACCTGCTGCCCTCCTGGCTTTGCATCTGATAATACTCTGCCATAGGCTTCGTATATTAATTTGTAATCAAAAGCCTGTGGTGTCTGAATCTGCCAGAGACTTTTCCTGTCTGGTGTGCTTATGGCAGTGCCATCATCAGCGACAACTCTTATGGTATCCTTCACAGGCATGCCAGCAACACAGGCCTTGTACTCTACTGCGCCCCTCCAGCTTCTTTTTATTATATCCTGGTTCAGCATAGGGCGTGCACCATCATGAATCATCACATAATCGCAGTCCTTTACCGCTTTTAATCCTTCAAAGACAGAATCATAACGCTCTGCTCCACCGGCAATTATTGCCCTCACCTTTGTAAAGCCATATTTTTCTACTATCTCTTTTCTACAATATTCTATATCATCCCTGCCTGTAACAAGGACAATGCTGTCCACATCGCTGTCCTCAAAAGCCTTTAAGCTGTAATATATTACCGGTTTGCCGTTTAAATCCATATACTGCTTGGGAATATCGCTTTTCATACGGCTTCCCGTGCCTGCCGATAAAACTATCGCTGCGAATTTTTCCATTCCGCCACTCCTATATCTACATAATTATATTGATATATAAGCATAAACATAATCTTCATCCGAACCTGCTGCCCGCAGCTCCTCCAGGTGTGCAGCAGCTGCTGATATATATTGTTACAATATGATTCTGGTCAATCAAGCATATTTTTCTGCTCATGTACTCTATAAAATAACTCTACTACAAGCAAATCTACATCACATTAATCCCCCAGCTTAAGGTTAGGCACCGCGTTCAAATCCAGTCCTGCTCTCTTACCTGCTATAAAATCATAGTATGCTGCGGCTCCTATCATAGCAGCATTGTCAGTACACAAAATAGGTGATGGATGATAGAACCTCACACCCTTTTCTGCACACATTTTCTCCATCGCAGCCCTTATGGTGCCATTGGATGCCACTCCACCTGCTATGGCAAACTTGTCCATTCTATACTCGTCTATGGCATTTGCGGCATGCTCCACCAAGACATCTGTAACCGACTTCTGGAAAGAAGCTGCCACATCTGCCTGATTTATTTCAATCCCCTTCATCTTACATCCGTTAAGGTAATTTAATACTGCAGACTTTAATCCACTGAAGCTAAAATCATAGACTCCGTCTGCCACCTTGGCACGAGGGAAGCTGATTGCCTCCGGATTACCTTCATGAGACACCTTTTCTATCTTTGGTCCTCCCGGATAACCCAGACCTATTGCTCGGGCAACTTTGTCAAAAGCTTCGCCTGCCGCATCATCTCTGGTTCTTCCAAGTATCTCATATCTGCCATAATCTGCCACCCTCACAAGATGTGTATGTCCGCCCGATACTACCAGACAGAGAAATGGCGGCTCCAAATCTTTATTTTCTATATAATTAGCGCTGATATGTCCCTCAATATGGTGGACTCCTACAAGAGGGATGCTGCTGGCATAGCTCAATGCCTTTGCCTCTGCCACACCTATTAAAAGTGCCCCCACAAGTCCAGGTCCGTATGTAACACCTATGGCGTCTATATCGTCAAGGGTCATATGGGCATCTGCCAGAGCCTCCTCTATAACCTGATTGATTTTCTCAATATGCTTTCTTGAGGCTATTTCAGGTACTACGCCGCCATAAAGTGTATGTGTCGCAATCTGGGATGATATGACATTACTTCTCATATCCCTGCCATTTACCACAACTGCTGCTGCAGTCTCATCACAGGAACTCTCGATTGCAAGTATTTTTATTTCTTTATCATTTTCCATGCTCATTGTTATCATCTTTCTATGTCTTTAGTCTTCCTCTGTTGATGATGGCTCAATCTGATAATAGACAAGGATTTTCCATCTGCCCTCATCATCTTTTCTGAGAACATACATCTGGTCTGTATCTTCAAATGAGTCTCCTGCCTTCATGAAATATGAAACAGACACATAGGCAATGTCATCTCCATTGTCAGTTGTATATTTTACTTCGTTGCTGTCACAGACATTCGCCCTTGAGATTCGCTTCTTGTCCTCTGCATACTGGGCAATCTCTTCCTTTAAATTTTCCACATATGTATCCTTTGGATTCTGAGCTTTTAAATCATCATCCATCAGAAGCAGAGCCTGATCTGTAAGGGCATCAAACTCATCATCTGTGTAATTTCCATCATAATATGCCTTGATTATCCTGTTGTAGAGCTTAATGACCTCTCTAGGTGTCTCCGGATAATTTTTCTCCAAGTCCTTGTTTATAAGCTTCTGAACCTCTGTGAGCTTCTCGCTGTCAACATTTGACTTATGCTTCTGGGAAAAGAAATAATATCCTCCCAGTATGGCTGCCACAACTAAAATTGTTATAACCAGACCTGTTGCTTTTTTCATACAATCATTCCTCCTCAAACATTAATTCTATACTTTTTCCATCTTTACCAAGCTTTGAATTTTCGAATATCTCCCTCACCTCAGGCATATATTCCTCTGCCCGCACAAGTGATGGTGAAAAATGTGTAAGCCACATTTCCTTTACCCCTGCTCTTTTTGCCATATCTGCTGCTTCGTAAAAGGTCATATGCTTTTTCTGCTTTGCCTTGGCAAGCTTATCCTTCTCTGCATACATACCCTCACAGATAAACAAATCTGACTTATCTGCCGCATCAACTATAGCGTCAATAGGTCTGCTATCTGTGCAATAAGTTACCTTGAGTCCTTTTCTCTCAGGTCCAAGTACCATATCCGGTGTGTAAGTCACTCCCTCTGCCTCTACTATCTGTCCCTTCTGAAGCGGATTCCAGAGCTTGACCGGAATACCAGCCTCCTTTGCCCTGTCTACCGAGAATTTGCCTTTTCGCTTTATCTCAACAGAATAGCCATAGCAGACCACATTGTGTTTCACCTTAAAGGCATGTATATGGTAGCCGTTTATCTCAAAATACTCATCCGGCTCTGACATTTCTATGCACTTCAGCTCAAAGGGAAGCTCCGGTGCTATGGTACGAAGAGCTGATACAACTCTCTCAAGCCCTCTGGGTCCTATAATTGTGAGAGGCTCTGTCCGCTCCGCATTGCCCATTGTGAGCAAAAGTCCCGGCAGACCGCTTATATGGTCTGCATGAAAATGCGTGATACATAAAATATCTATAGGCTTAAAATTCATGCCCGCTTCCTTCATTGCAATCTGGGTTCCCTCACCACAGTCAATGAGCAGACCGCTTCCGTTATATCTGAGCATGAGCGCTGTGAGCCATCTGTTTGGCAGTGGCATCATGCCGGCTGTTCCAAGTAAACATACGTCTAACATCTA
>URLU01000214.1 GCA_900548765.1 uncultured Lachnobacterium sp. | reverse complement strand
TTTTTGCTAAGTCTGGCAGGACTTATAATCGTACTGTTCTGGATTGTACCTTATATAAGTGAATTGTTTGTAACTATGCAGAATTTGTTTACGTTATAGGGTTTTGTTATGTGGAAGGTTTCTTTGATTGCGGTTACAGCAGTTATTCTATGCATAATGATAAAAAAATACAGACCTGAACTGTCATCCCTGCTTAGCATAACCGCCGGAATAATTATTTTTTTCTACTCGCTGGCATGTATTTCATCGGTGCTGTCCTTTGTCAGGTCTTTGATTGAATTGCTGCCAATTGATGATTTTTATATTTACGAGTTAATTAAAATGCTTGGAGTTACATATGCTGCGGAATTTGCGGAAAATATCTGTAAGGATGCAGGCTACCAGGCGGTGGCGTGCCAGATAGAGATATTTGCAAAGCTCACAATAGTTATAATGAGCATACCCATTATTAACTCTCTGATTGAGATAGTGGGAGGTCTGGGATGAATGACATAATAGGCAGAATAATAGATGAACTGGGACTAGACAGGCTTGATACTTATGGCCAGAGTTATCTTGTGGAACAGACCACTTTCACAGAAGCTGTAAAAGAAATTTTAAGTGGCGGCAGCTCTGTCTTTGAGGCTTTAAGCAGGCAGCTTGTTGCTGCTGTGAGCAATGAGATAATGCAGACAAAGGAATACATAGTGGGAATGCTGGTTTTCCTTTTGACGGCAGCCATGTTTAACCGGATGGTTAACAGTAAAAACTCATACTTAAACAGCGTGAGTTTTCTGATGGTTTATGGTGCACTGATGCTTATTCTGATGGAATCTTTTACTAAGATTGAAGGTCTGGTTACATCCACAATTGATGGGGTGATTGGCTTTATGAATATGATGATTCCAGTGTATGCATCTACGCTGGTCATGACAGGAAATATATCAACAGGCTCTGCTTATTATATTTTTTCTTTTGGCTGCCTGTATATTATAGAATGGATATCTAAATTGGTGCTGGTGCCGTCTGTCCAGATATTTTTGTTTTTAGTCCTGATAAATAACATGTTTGAGGAGGACAGTCTGTCGAAGCTTGCAGAGCTTCTGGAAAAAATCATAAGGTTTGCCCTAAAGCTCTCCACCGGTGCTGTGTTTGGCATGGGACTGGTGCAGAGAATGGTTGCCACGGCAAGGGATGATGTGGCAAATTCCCTGGCATTAAAGACCATCAAGGTTATACCGGGAATTGGAAATGCAGTCAGTGCTACAGGTGAGACCCTTTTGAGCTGTGGAGTGCTCATCAAAAACTGTGTTGGAGTGGTAGGGATTATTATTATACTTTCCATTCTACTAACACCATTTATTAAAATTCTGATTTTTATACTGGGCTATAAGCTGACATCTGCGATTGTACAGCCCATTGCGGATAGGAGAATTGTTGAGGGAGTTAACGGGACAGCAAGGGCAGGTGAATTGTTTCTGGGAATCCTGTGTAATGTAGGAATTATATTTATAATAACAGTTTCGATTGTATGCCTGGGGGTTAAGTGAGTGGAAAAAATATATATTCTTGTTTTTATAATGATGCTTATTGCTTATCTGTCGCCAAAGGATGAATATCGTAAGATTTTTCAGTTCTTTGTGGGAGGAATAATGGCAATTATGCTGATTACCCCGGTTTTTGAGTGGGTGAGTGGAGGAGAACTTGTGTCTGGCATGACTAACTGGCAGGAAATACAGGAAAAAGTGGATAGTCTGTACTATGAACCTAAACAGGAGGCTTACATATTTAATTATGTTGATGAACTTGAAAATCAGGGACAAACTGAAGAAATGGAAATGGAATGACTACCTGATTGTAATTTTATTTGGAGTTCTGCTCATGATTGTGGCTATGCCGGTATCAAAGAGCAGTGAATCAGGCAGTGTGGTGGCTGACAGTTTATGGACTAATGAAAGCCTAAGTGATGATGAGCGGCTTAAAAATATCCTGTCAAAAATAGATGGGGCAGGTCAGGTGGAGGTAATGATAGCTCCTGACAATACAGGCGTAGTCATAGTGGCAGAGGGAGCAGGAGACCCTGTGGTTGAGAAAAATATTTATGACTCAGTGCAAGCATTATTTGATGTGGAAATGCATAAGATTAAAATAGTTAAAATGTCAGAATGAAAGGAACGATTAAAGTGAAAACACACAAAAACCAAATTGTAATTACAACATTAGCATTACTTCTGGCTGTAGTAGGATATATAAGCTACGATTATAAAAATTCAGCTTTTAATAAGGAGAGTCTTCCTGTGGCGTCAACAGAGCAGGAAGTGGCTGTTTATAACGAAAACGATATATCTGACACAGAGACAGTGCTAAATGCAGGGGAGACAGTTTTGACAAGTGCACAGATTGATTCTGCAGCTACATATTGTGCAGAGGTTAAGCTGAATAGGGAACAGGTCAGGTCCAAAAATAAGGATGCTCTTCTTGAAATCGTGAATAACCAGGCAGTAACAGACGACCAGAAGCAGAATGCGGTGGATGAGCTGGTGCGTCTGACAGAGGTAGCCCAGATGGAAGCGGATGCAGAAATGCTTCTGGAAGCAAAGGGCTTTGATAATGTAGTCGTCAGCATAAATGACAATTGTTGTGATGTGGTCTTGGACATGGGAGAGGACACTGAGAGTGCAAGAGCACAGGTAGAGGACGTGATTAAGAGAAAAACTGATATAACAGCTGAAAATATTGTGATTACTCCATTAAATGCAGAGTAAAAGAAGATAAAAAGTTATTGCCCACATAATTTGTCTTGTGGGTGGTAACTTTTTTGCAATAAGAGCTGTCTGTGGCTGGTTTTATGTATTTGGAGAAATTGCACTAAAATATGCATATTAACTCTTTAAAATTAGGTAAAGTATGGTATAATATTCAATAACTAAAGAAAATGGAGGCCGTGAAAATGAATACTAAAAAAAGAAAAAGTATAGCGTCAAAAATAGCAGCCTTAGTGATTGCAATGGTAGTTATTTCAAACCTTGTATGTATTGCCATATGTATTAAAGCTGCAAGGGAACAGATTAGTACTGCAGTGCAGAATAATATGGTTACAATGGCTGAGACTTATTCAGCGACGATAGATGGTATACAGCAGCTGCAGGAGGGAGAGCCTGTTTCCTATGAGCAATACAGTCAGGTGCTGGCTGGAGTGCAGGTAAAGGGAATGGAGAGTTCTTACATCTATTTAGTAGATGAAGATGGCACAATGCTTTATCATCCTACAGAGGATAAGGTCGGACAGCCTGTAGAAAATGAGGTTGTAAAAGGACTTGTGGCGGAGCTTGAAGCTGGAAATCATCCGGATGCGGCAGTTGTTGAATATGATTTTAAGGGTACTGTAAAATATGCAGCATATGCTATTACACCTCATAACTGCATAGTAGTTGTATCGGCTGATGAGTCGGATGCGTTAGTTGGTATACACAAAGCGACAGGTGTAGCCAGTGGTGTGGCAGTTTTTATGGTAATTGCAGCCGCAGTTATTGCTGTTATAATCAGCAGGAGTATAGCAAGACCACTTGTAAAGGTTAGTGGAATGGTGCACCAGGTAGCCGAGGGAAATCTAAAGGTCGACTTAAGTGATATGAAGG
>URLU01000213.1 GCA_900548765.1 uncultured Lachnobacterium sp. | reverse complement strand
TGGTGGCAAAAGAGGTTGATTTTGCCAGTATCGGTTCTAATGATTTGACTCAGTATGTATGTGCGGCAGACCGTATGAATGCAGTTATGGAGCCATATTATCAGACATACTCACCAGCGATGCTCAGGCTTTTAGAGTTTGTCTTTTCGAGTTTTAATAAACAGAATAAACCAATTTCGGTTTGTGGTGAGATGGCAGGCAGTCCAAAAGGTGCGGCTCTTTTAGTAGGTTTGGGAGCAAGGAAGCTAAGCATGAATTATGCAATGCTGGCAGCTGTCAAGGCGGGGCTGTCAAGGCATACTATGCGTGAATTAGAAGAAATGGCAGAAAAGTGCAAAGGATTTTGTACAGAAAGTGAGATTATAAAGTTAATGGGATTGTAAAATAATGAGGGAAGAGGTAAACGAGTGTGTACCTCTTCCCTCACTGTGTGTTACGCTTCTACCTCGAAGCAATCAGCTTACAAATCGGATTCCCCTTAGACGAGAACTTCTCCTCGTACTCCGTCATGACATTTCCCAGATTCATGACTTCATCATGGTGCAAATCCCTTGTAGAGGCATCAAGATGCCATATTGGTGAGTTTTCAATCTCCTCCAGCGAAAATGTAAACAAATCCTGATTGTCAGTCTTAAACTCTATGCATCCCTCAGCTGCCAGAAATTCATTGTATCTGTCCAAAAACTCATGGGATGTGAGTCTTCGTCTTGCGTGCCTGTCCTTTGGCCATGGATCAGAGAAGTTCAGGTAGATTTTATCAACCTCGCCCTTGCCAAATATTTCAGGGAGAGTAGCTGCGTCAATGCAGAGAAAATGTACATTAGGCAGGGGATTTTCCTCAATCTTCTGCACGGCTCTTAAGAGCACACTGGTATATCTTTCAATTCCTATATAGTTAATATCCGGATGCAGGGCTGCCAAGTCCATGATAAAGCGGCCTTTTCCCATACCCACTTCTATATGAATAGGATTATCGTTTTCTAAAAATTCATGCCATCTGCCTTTCAGCTCAACTGGCTCCTGTATACAATAATTGCTGTTTGAGACAACCTCATCAGCACCTGGAATGTTTCGTAATCTCATGTTCCGCTCCTTTCTTTACGAATTCTATTATAAAACGACAGAAAGTGCAAGGAAAAATGCCTTGCACAGTGCTATTTCAACTATTATACTTAATGTAGATTTTATTATAGGAGCAGTATTGATGTTTGTTAAAAAGAATATAATCAAAAGAGCTGGACTGATTACGCTTACAGCCTGCACAATGATCAGCAGCCTCTGCGTTTTTCCAAAGCAGATAAAGGCTGAGGAATATTGGCCGGAAGGACCTGATATTGCATCACCGTGTGCAGTTGTTATGGAGGTTAATACAGGTGCAGTACTTTATGAAAAAAACAGCCACGAGCAGCACTATCCAGCCAGCATTACCAAAATATTAACTACATATCTTACCCTTGAAAACTGCGATTTGGACGAAAAGGTCGTGTTTTCAGAGGATGCTGTATACAAGAATGAGGGCGATACCTCCCACATCTGGCGGGATATAGGCGAGGAGATGACCATAGAGCAGTGCCTGTATGGAGTTATGCTTGCCTCCGCCAACGAATGTGCCTATGAGGTCGCAGAGTATGTTGGCGGGAAAAAGGGGGGAGATTACAGCACCTTCATTGATATGATGAACGATGAGGTGAAAAGGCTTGGCTGTACTGACACTCATTTTAATAATGCAAACGGACTGCCGGATGAAGACCACTACACCAGTGCCTATGACATGGCGTTGATTAGCTGTGAGGCTTATAAAAATGAGGATTTCAGGATTATAACAGGGACGGAGACCTATACCATACCTCCAACTAACAAGCATGATGAACCTACATATTTAAGTAATCATCATAACATATTACATTATTATAATACCGGCAAGTATATTAATGAGTATTGTACAGGTGGAAAAACCGGATACACAGTGGCTGCGAACAGCACACTTGTAACCTATGCCGAGAAGGATGGCATCACCCTGTGCGTTGTCATAATGAACGCCCAGGCACCGGATCACTATACAGATACCAACGCCCTTATAGACTACTGTTTCAGTAATTTTAATGCGCTGTCAATCGAGGATAATGACACAACAGTAGCAGAAAACGCCATGAAGGACATGGGAGTGCTAAACAGCAATGATTTCTTTGCCACTCTGGATAAGAACGCATACATAGTACTGCCAAGCACAGTGCCATTTTCAGATGCGACATTCGAATTAGATCAGAGTGCCAGCGATTCCATAGCCAAGCTCAAGTACACCTACGCGGGGCACGAGGTGGGAAGCGTGGAGATACAGGCATCCGGGGCAAAGGTGGAAAGTGAATTTTACAAGGATGAGCCGGAGGCTGAAAAGAAGGTTATAAAAATCAGCCCATTTATTTTTGTAATGATAATAATTCTGCTTATTATACTTGCAGCATTGGCTCTGGCTGGCAAAAAGATATATGATAATTTCTATGTGATACGACATAACATGTCGGTTAAGAAAGAGCGCAAGGACAGATTTAGAAATTCGGTTGAAAAAAAGAAAAAATACAGGAAAAAAGACCGTTTGTTTAAGTGATAAACAAGTTAAAAGACCTATGTAACGACAAAACATAAATAAAATCGACAAGCTGATGCGAAAAAGCTTGTCGATTTTTGGTATATAAGACATTGCACAAACGAAGCTAAATTGTCAGACTATTCAGCAAAATAACTAACTGACTGCGGCTTTTTGTGTAAATAATAAGCCCATTATAGGTTTCCACAATGGTGAGAAGCTTGCCGGCAAAGGTATCTGATGTGGAGAGCAGGTGTATCAGGTAGCTCCTCAAAGGGGCATCTGCGTAGAGAAAAACCGTCTCATAATCCTCCATGGGATCCACAGACACGTTTGCTATTTTAAAGGCAGATGAAATCGCACTCTCCTGATTGAACTGGTCAACTGTCTTGTTTGCAATAAAGTAACCATGCTCATCCTTTGGCATATCCAGTGCTTTGACTGCACGCTGCACCTGTTTGGTCAAGGCATCAGAAGCCGGATAGAGGGATTCAAAATAATTCATGAAATCCGCCGCAGATTTAAAGTGCTTATTGCGTCCGTTCTCAAGAACCTCTGTCATCAATATTCTTTTAATAGTTTTCTCGCAGGCTTCGCGGGAAGGGCTGCGCCTGCTGCTTTCTGAATGTTCCATATTTACCTCCGGAAATCTATTATATTACAAAAAATCACTGTTGACGATAGATTTTAAGAAAGTTAAAATATAAATAAATACCACTACAATTTTAATGGAGCGGAAAAAATGAAAATCGAAGAAGTAAAAGACGTTGTATTAAAAGCCATCGATGAAAATGGTGGAATAGTGAAAAAAGAACAGCTTGGAAAGCTGGGAGTGGACTATAGAAGAATAGTGGAGCTTCTCAACTCAGGGGATATTGTGAGGGTGAAAAACGGATATTATACAGATAAACTTGAGCGTTTTTCAGAGGAGGAGCTGGTAGCAGCATTGTTTCCGGATGCAAAGCTCTGTATGGAGAGTGCCCTCTACGCCTATGGCTATATCGACCAGAAACCTTATGGCTGGCGGCTTGCCATTGACAAGAACACCTCCAAGTCCAGGTTCAAGATGGAC
>URLU01000212.1 GCA_900548765.1 uncultured Lachnobacterium sp. | reverse complement strand
TCAGCGACAACTTCTATATCTTAGCAAACTCTTTCGTGTTTGTCAAGAACTTTTTAATTTTTCTTTGTCGACTCAAGCTCTCCAAATCAATGTGGCTCACGAGTCAGCTTTGTTATAATAGCACGCACTACCATTTATGTCAACAACAAATTATATTTTTTTACAATAATTTTCTACATATACTATATATGGTTTATACTCTGCTTTACTACCCCAATTTACATCAGCCTGTTTGTGTATTTTTATCATAGGAAAGACAGCAGGATGACCAGTATAATATTGTTTTCATATATTATCTGTAAAAATTTTGACTCATAAATATATGAAATAATTGTCGCACCCAGTCCACTCGTGGAATTTAACGCAACAATCGCAAATATTACCCAAATTAGAACAATTCCTTTTATCAGTCCGCCTGCCGCTCCCAGAAATCTGTTGGCTCCGCTTATGACAGGAAGCTTTTCTACTACTTTGATAAGCTGCAAAATCAGATGCGATATAATCATCAAAGCAAGGAGAATCAGCACAAAGGATATTCCCGTCATGGCAAGCTCTGATAATTTCTGCGATACTGTGTCATACATGCCTGTGGATTCCAGAATACTATCCGCCAGATTATTGCTGCCAAACAGTTCATTCACGACTGCATCCGGCAGCTTAATGCCCATGGCGTCCAAAAGCTCTGCATTTGAGCCCTGCCCACCCTGATTTTCTACAATATTGCCAAGCTGCTCCCTGCAGCGTTCCTGTATATTTGTTTCTATATTGGTGTGTGTGCTTAAATACGCCGAAACGTGTGGTGTCGCCCAGGACACTATCACCAGCATGACTATCCAGGCTGCCAGAGAATATATCATCCTGAGTATTCCATGGCTGTAACCTCTCACCACATTCCAGGCTATAAGCAGTACCACCATTATCAGTACCCAATTCACTTTAATCGCACCTCATCCATCGCGCCCTCATGAATTATGACATAATTGTTTACACCACTTTCATAAAACACCTTGTATATTTCTGTATCAAATGTATATGAGAATTTCTTTATGCTATGGACTGTGTATATCTCGCACTCATACTGGCTTGTCAGACACACTTCGTTATTGGACAGAAAATCAATATTGCTGTACTGCATGTCTGTGTCATTTTCCATAGTCATATTTCCGCTCATATCGTATACACATATGTGCATCGTGCCCTTTTCATCATTGTTGCTGTAAGCCATGCCTATGTATTTTTCTGTATAAAATACATTTGACACTTCCTTATCCAGCTTTACTTCTTTCTTGAGCTTAGGCTTCTGGGTTCCGTCAAATATCATAAAGCGGTCGTTGCCCAGTGCTATCATTCTGTCATCGGACACATACGCTATCTCCGGTATCAGGACATCCTCGTAGGTATAGCTGCCTACGATATTATTTATCTCATTCTGTCCTACCGAACCAAAATTGTAAAATGATATAGTTGTGTTAAGACTTCCTGATGTGATGTCCACCATATCCACTGCCAGCTTCTGGGCATCATAGGACAGAGCTATATCAATCGGGATTTTCCCCTGCTCGCCAAAAAATTCTCCGCCTGCCAGCTCTTTTCCATTTTTGTCATATAACTTCACATAATAGTTATCGTCCTCTATCATGAGTACGGCAAGGCTGCCCTGATCAGCTACGCACACGGTGCTTATCAGCATAGTTGTCTCTATATTTTTCACAAGACCATTCTCATTCATCAGATATATGTCTGTGCCGTTCTTGTCAAATACTGCCAGATATTTCTGACAAGCGCTTATCTGCGGCGACACCATCTCAAAGCTCTGGTTCCATATCTGTGTTCCCACGCTGTCCATATATACAATACCGTCATTGCTGTATTCCAGTATGTTGCCGGCAAATGCCTTATATCTGGCTGCGCTTTTGTCTCCGAGCTCTACGGTGTTTTTAATCTCGTATGAATTATAGCTTTTGAGAGCCATCCACAGTCCCGCTCCTGCCACACATGCCATGAGGATAAGCAGGATTCTCACAACTCTGTTGAAAATCCTTCTGCGGTGCTCCATTATTTTTTCTTCTATCTCTTCTACGTTTAGCTGTACTTCCTTAAAATCCTTTTTGTCTGCCATGTAGATTTCCTCTCGTATGGTTGTCTATGCTATAGTATAGCATATATCTCGGTGTACAGTTATTAATTTTCCGAAATATCTCCCTCAACATTTTCCACAGGGATTATAATTGTCTCCGTAGCACTGGTCTGGTCTGTTTGGTTTGTTTCCTCGGTCTCCGTCTCTGTCGTCCTCATCAGATTGATGGCATCCTCCATGCTGTTTACCGCTTCTACCGAATCTGCATTCACCTTGCTATATACCTGCTCCCTTCCATTTATAATAGAAATGCCAAATGCAACTACTACTGCTGCCACCACGGCTGTCAGGGCATAGCCTGCAAATCGTCCCGGTTCCCTGTGCCTTCTGCTCTGCCTGCTCATCATGGCACGATAATTGCCCCTGTTATAGCTAATCTGAGGTGCTCGTTCCTCGCTTCTCTCCGGCATGCTTTGAGCCATATCTTCCGGCAGCTCTATCTCCACGTGGGGTGCCTCATGCTTTTCCCTTGCCTTATAATATATGAAAAATCCTGTCTTTTTGATCAGATGTTTGTCCTTGTTTATGTAAAAATACTCTTCATTTTCTATGCTGTCAGATATCATGAAAAGCTGATGCACACCGCCGAACTGCTCCTTGTGGATAAATTCCAGTTCTGGTGTCATTTTAGGTGCATAACCCTTACAGTCCAGTGCCCAGCCTACGATTATCATTTCCTCATATTTGCGCTTTATTTCTGCGAAGACACTGCTCCAGGTCCTGCTGTTCCAGGCTGGCAGTCCCTGCTTAAATTCTATGCTTACCACCGGGATTGCGGCTTCTATAAAAGTGGCATATTTTCCATTGTAATTTTCTGTGTGTCCCATGAACACAAAGACCCTCTTTTCCTCGAAGGATGTGGTATGTATTCTTCTATAAGCCTCATCGCATATGTATATTCTGTCTTCTTCTGATGGTGTGCCTATTTGTTTAACATTTTTTGTTACAATGTCAATCATCGCTGCCTCCATGTCCTTTTGCGACATATTAGCATTGGGGGCTTGGAAGATTATGGGGATTTGTGCGATAAAATTGCTCTTTGGGCGCAGATGCTTACGAACGTGGGGAGGGGTGTGACTGGGATATGGCGCAAGGATAGGTGAAAAATTGCGACGAGTTTCGGGCATAAGATTTTCTAAATGTTCTGATTTTAGTTATGGTATCTTGACGCAGTCGCTCGACATTCGCCATCCATGGCTCAAGTCTCACTCTCGGCAACATCGTGTTGCCGAGCTGCTGGTTATGAACAGAACATTAAGAAAATCTAACACCCTGCACAAGTCACATTTTTCACCTATCCTTGCGCCATATCCCTCATCTACGTTTCGCTCCCCACTTGCGTAAGTTGTGGAGAATGCGTCATTTTATCGGCACGATTTGTGTTGCAGGCTTCAATTCACCATTCATTGCTGCGCTCTGATGGTGCTATGCGAGGGTTGTGCATTGGTATGTTTGTAGATTTGTATTTTTATTTACTTGCATATTTGTTTGTTGGTGTATTAGTGCATTTATACATTTGTGGATTTGA
>URLU01000211.1 GCA_900548765.1 uncultured Lachnobacterium sp. | reverse complement strand
CTGTCCTTTTTCCGCTCTCCTCAGAGATTTTACAGAACAAATTCCTTCACAGAGTTCTTCCTGTGTCAATCCAAGCATCATCCTTCTTTTTCGCAGTACATCACTCATAGCATAAACTGAATTTTGCTGATACAAATATGTAGAGTCCTGCATATATGCTGGCACATTATATTCGGCATACAGTTCTACCATAGTAGACAGCAGTTCTTTTTCAGAAACACCCTCTTCACCTAATATTTCTGTCTCTATTTCCAGCAATTCTACCAAATAATATGCTCTTACAGCATCCCTCAACATATCGACTGCCTTTTTACATATATTTAGATTTTCTGTCTGTGTCTCCACTGTCCAGCTTTTCAGATATGAAAGCTGTTTTTTCAGATAATAATAAGCTATTTTAGGATAAATCTTTGCCATGGTTATTTGGTCAAAATACCCATTTTCTACATAGCCCATCAGCACTCTGTATTTATGCAGGTGCTCTGTTGCACTCCCATAGTAGAGTCCTTCCAATAGCAGATTTATTTCCAATGCCGACAGTGGTCTTTTTTCTTGCCAGATTTTCTCCGGTTCTGGCATTGTAAGCAGTATGGCTTTTTGATAGCAGTCTGCCAGTGCCTCTCCTGATACATTTTCCTGCTTCAAGACCTCACCTCTCATCGCCAAAATAAACTGATGATTTATCTTGTCAGCGGGCTTTAGTTTAGTCTCATATTCTGCAAGAAAATGCGCTGCTTCCTGAGGCTTTTTCCCTCGAATTGCAGACAGGATTTTCCTCTTATAATCCCACTCTTCATAGTCACATATGTCAAGCAGATTCTCGTATATCTCTTTTGCTATTCCCAGTCTCTCCAACAGTCTGTCCCTTATATTTTTATCAATCGTGCGCTCCCCACTCTCAACCTTTGAGAGCTGGCTTACACTCATCAAGCCTAGCGATAAGTCATTCAGAGATATATTTTCTTCTGTCCGTATGTTTTTCAATAGCTTTCCAAGCCCCTGGTCTGCTTCTGGCATGTATTCACCCCTTTTACATTTTCATAGTAATATATTTATTTTATACTATGTTGTGATTTTTTCAAATTGAGAATTAAAATTGTAAAAATTGACTTAGATTTGTGTGCCTGTGGCACCTGATATAAAAAATGCTTTGAAATGAGTTTATCACTTCAAAGCATTTCTCTTACATCTCCGCAAACTGCGCCATATACAGCTTATAATAAGCTCCCTTCTTCTCCAGAAGCTCTGCAGGACTTCCCTGCTCCCTGATGCCGCCCTGATCTATCACAAAGATACGGTCTGCATTCTGAATCGTTGAAAGTCTGTGGGCTATTACAAAGCTGGTTCGTCCCTTAAGCAGTGCCTCAATACCCTTCTGTACCATAAGCTCTGTGTGGGTGTCGATGCTTGATGTTGCCTCATCAAGTATGAGAATTTTTGGCTCTGATATCATGGTTCTGGCAAAGGCGATGAGCTGTCTCTGTCCGATAGAGAGTCCTGCTCCCTGCTCTTTAAGCTCTGTGTCATAGCCTTTTTCCATCTTCATGATAAAGTCATGGGCATCTACTGCCTTTGCTGCCCTGATGATTTCCTCATCAGTTGCATTAAGCTTGCCGTAGGCTATATTTTCCCTGACTGTTCCATGGAAAATAAAATTGTCCTGTGTCATGACTCCCATCTGCTTACGGAGGGAATTCATTGTAACCTTTTTCAAATCATATCCGTCTATTGTAATACTTCCCTTCTGGATGTCGTAGAAACGGCTTATGAGGTTTACAATAGTTGTCTTTCCTGCTCCCGTCGGTCCTACCAGGGCGATTGTCTCTCCCGGCTTTGCTGTAAAGCTTACATTGTCAAGCACCTTTGTCTCGCTCTCTGTGCCCTCATCATATGTGAAGGATACATTGTTAAAGGCTACCTCACCCTTGATATCCGGAAGCTCAAAGGCATCCGGTTCATCTGTCAGGTCTGACTCTGTGTCCATTATATCGAATACTCGCTCAGCGGCTGAGAGATTTGTGATAAGCTGGTTAAAAAATGTACTCAGATTCATGATTGGCTCCCAGAACATGCCTGTGTAGGTTCCGAAAGCAACCAGCAATCCCAGTGACACCTCCGGTGCTCCGATAATTTTCACACCTACCAGATAGAGTACCATCATTCCAATTCCCCAGGACATGTCTATAACTGGGAAAAATAAGTCTGCTACCCTGCAGGCATAGATGAAGCTGTCCCTGTGCTCATCTGTAAGCTCCTCGAACTGCGCCCTTGTCTCATCCTGGGCGTTTAAGCTCTGCACTACACGCATGCCCGCAATACTCTCGTGGACGTATGCGTTTACATTTGAGCCCTTTTTGCGGACTACCTGCCATCTGATATGGTTACTTTTTTCCACCAAGTATATCGCTATTGCCATAAACGGCAGAGTACACATGGCGGCAAGTGCCAGTCTCCAATCCTTCATCAGCATTATCACAATTACACCGATGATTGTGATTGTATTTGGTATGATGTTGGTTACGGCTTTTGCCAATACATCCTTAAGGGAGTTGACGTCTCCCATTATTCTGGCTAATATCTTTCCGTTTGGCCTGCTGTCGAAAAAGCTGAAGGATAAGGTCTGTATGTGCTCATATACTTCATTTCTTACCTTTAAAATTATATTGTTTGATATGAGCGACATCACATAGATACGCACCTTCACCATGACAACATAGACCAGGTTGACTGTAACTGCAAAGGCTACCAGCTTTAGCAGTCCATTCATATCCTTATCTGCTACATAATGGTCGATTGCCTCCTCTATCAAAAGCGGATTGAGCAGGCTGATTCCAACTGTAACAGCCATTGCTATAAGTACAATGACTACATCCTTTTTATAATCCCTTAAATATCCAAACAGACGAAGGACAACCTTGCCTGTGTCGCTTGCGTCCATCTGTTCATCTTCACGAAAGGAGTTTACTGCCATCTTATACTACCTCCTTTTTAAGCTCTGGGTACTGTGCCATATAGGTCTCATAGTACAAGCCCTTCTTTGCCAGAAGCTCACTATGGGTTCCTCTCTCTGCCACACGTCCCTCATGTAAGTAAATAATCTCGTCTGCATTCCGCACTGCTGAAATACGATGTGCGATAATAATTTTTGAAGACTCTGTGATACTCTTTAATACCTTCTGAATCTCCTGCTCTGTCTCCATGTCCAGGGCTGATGTAGAATCATCAAATACAAGGACAGGACTCTTCTTTGCCAATGCTCTGGCTATACTGATTCGCTGCTTCTGTCCTCCGGAAAGTCCTACACCCTTCTCTCCGATTACTGTCTCATACTGCTCATCCATCTCCTCGATGAAGCTGCTTGCCTGAGCCATTTTAGCTGCACTCTTTACCAGAGCTGCATCCATCTCATCTCTCTTGCCCATCATGATATTTTCTGCGATTGTATCAGAGAAAAGGAATACATCCTGCATAACTACCGCACAGCAGGTACGCACCTGCGCCAGTGGCAGAGTTCTGATATCCACACCATCCAGTGTAATCCCGCCACTGTTTGGGTCATAGAATCTCTGGAGCAGATTTATGATTGAAGATTTTCCTGAGCCTGTGGCACCCATAATTCCAAGAGTTTTGCCGCGGTTAAGTTCAAATGAAATATCCTTTAATATCTCGTGTCCGTCCAGTGTCAAATCTACATGGGAAAAAGCAATATCTCCGTGTAATGCCGGAAG
>URLU01000210.1 GCA_900548765.1 uncultured Lachnobacterium sp. | reverse complement strand
GTGTTGAGCAGGATGAAGTAGTGCAAATAATAAAAATGTAAATGATAAAAGAAGTTATAATAACAGAAGGAGGGCTGTTCTATGAATATTGGAATCGGTGGATATTATGGAGATATGGCTAATGTAAATACTGGCTATACAAACACAGGCTGTGATAATGCTGTAAATACCAACGGCATGGCAGCTGATGAAAATCCCGGCAAAATCGGCATAGGCGATGATGGCACCCAAAACGGTGAAAAAGTCTGCCAGACCTGTAAAAACAGAAAATATGTAGATGGTTCCGATGAAGCAAATGTAGATAGTCCTATTTAGGTGCAATTTAGGCATGCGATTTATCTTAAAATAAAAGAGATGATTTTTACTTGGGGATAAATTGCCGATGAATAACGCAACATATGAGGATTTTCTTGCCAGATTAAAGGAAGAGAGACTCCGCCTGGGTTTGTCACAGGATGACATAGGGAGACTGCTCAGAATGACTCAGAGTCATTACAGTAAGGCTGAGTTGGGAAGCAGGCGGTTTACATATTATGAAATTCAGTGTCTCTGTGACACGGATGTGGATGTATTTTATCTGTTCACAGGACATCGCTTCGAATCTGTAAATGACGAGAATATGAAGAAAAAGCCAATGGGGGAATTGATATTTTATATGAACACCCTCTGTAACCTTATTTCATATCTTGATGGAGAAGAGGCAATAGCGTTATCAGAAAATGACAGGAAGAAAATAAGATATATCCAGTCTTCACAGATTAGGATGGGAGACAGCAGGACTGGTCTGTTCTGGCTGAGAACAGTACTGGATTATAATCAGTTTAAAATGGCGGAGCTATTGGGAGTAGATATTAAAAAGCTTCGCAATTTAGAGGCGGGAAAGCTTCTGCCGGACAGTGAAATCATATGGAAAATATCTGAGATGTTTGGCGTGCCCTATATGCTTATGGTGCGTGACAAGACGGGGATTATTTCTCAGATAAATGAGTTCATAGGGCTGGTAGACTATCAGACCATGACAAGTATGGTCAGGAGCTTAAAATATTTGAGAGGGTTTTGGCATGAAAAAATTGATAAAGAGGAAACATGTTGAAAAGGGTATTAATTTTAGAGGATAACACTGCAACACTTGATTACATTTCAGCACTAATCCATGAGACCGGGACAAACAGTAAGACATATCAGTGTACAAACATAAAGGATGCATATCAGACAGCCTTAGAAAAGGACATCGATTTATTCATTGTAGATATAATATTGGATGCAAACAGACCAGGTGATTCATCTGGTCTTAAGTTTGTGGAGAACATCAGAAAACTTGACAAGTATACCATCAGCCCGGTTATTTTTGTGACATCACTGGAGGATGCAAGGCTTCACTCATACGAGAAGCTCCACTGCTATAGCTTTCTGGAAAAGCCATTTGACCCGGAGCGGCTTAAGGAAATGGTCAGACTGTGCATACAGGGAGGCAAAAGAAATCGGGAGAGAAGGACTCTTTATTTCAGAAAAGACGGGATAATAATAGCCATAGACCGGGACGAAATCGTGGAGGTTGAGGGAAGCGGTCATGTACTTTATGTCAGGACAAACAGAGGCGAGAGGATAGATGTTCCCTATATCACCATAAAGAGGTTTCTGGAGGACGCAGATGATGATAATTTTATCCAGTGCAGCAGGAGCTCGGTGGTAAATCTGCAGTACGTGCGGAGTCTGGATCTGACAAACCGCATGATAGAGTTAAAGAACGATTTTGGAACTATTGGGGTTGGAATGTCATACAAAAAGAAGCTTAAGGACAAGATAGGCTGATATGAGAATGGTCTGGTTTGTCTCATGTGTAATCTGGCTTGCGTCAATTAACATTACAAAAAGGGAGAGGGATGACGCGAGAAGAGAAGCAGAGATGATTGAACTGGAGCAGAAACATTATGACAAACTGCTGGAGCAGGTCCGGCTTAGAGAGCATGAATTTAATAACCACATGACAGCAATTCTTGCGACCCATCACACTTACCAGACCTATGACAAGCTGGTGGAGGCCCAGAGTGAATACTGCAGGAGGATGCTGACGGAAAATAAATATAACCGCCTTGTGTTAATGCCGGATAAGGTATTCTCTGCTTTTTTATATGAAAAGCTGGCAGAGCTTGAAGCTAAGGACATAGATGTGGAGTATAAGTACAGGGCAGAGGGAGAACCGGGGAAATGTGATATTTCCACATATCAGTTAATTGAAATGGTGGGAATCCTTCTCGACAATGCAGAGGAAGCGGTTATAGATAAATCAGACAGGCGTATATGTGTAGAGATATATGACAGAGGAGGCAGGGGAACCTGCTTTAAAGTCAGAAATGTGCATGAATATGTGCCTTACAGCAGCATACAAGGCTGGTTTGAAAAGGGAGTCAGCTCAAAAGGCACTTCACGAGGATTAGGACTCTATCATCTAAAGCTGCTATGTGCAAAAACCGGATGCAGCATATGCTGCGAAAATTATGAAATTGATGGAGAAAACTGGCTTGCATTTTCTTTTACAACAGGTGCAGCAAAAAAATTAAGTGTGTAGGATCATGGCAGTTACGGATGTTCTGCCGCTTATACATCAAGCTGAGTATAAGCCGGCATAACAAGAAGCGAGCTGAACTTGATTTGAGGCTGTGGGAGATACGATTATACCCCGAATAGAATGAGTTACCCTCTCCAGATAACATAAATAGTCTAACAAATATCTGAACCTAATAGATAAAACTTGACTCAATCAGTTAATTTTTTTGCTAAAGTGTCGAAATAGATTATAAAAGGAGCACATATTAGGCTTTAGTTAAGAAAACATGGCTTTTGCAGGAGCGGAATCTGTGTTATACTGAGTACAGATAATAGGAAAATCAGATTAGATAGAAAAAAGGATAGGAGGAATCAGTATGGCTTTTTTTAATATTTCGTCATTTTTTGGAAATTCAAGTACGAACAGCTTTAGTTCGTTTAACTTTGCAGATTATGCATCAATTAGAAATGGAAGCTATGGCAGGTTATTGAAGGCCTACTATTCACAGGCAAAGCAGACTACAACGACTAAGTCTGACACAGATAAAAAGGCAGATAAGACAACTGACACTGATAACACAGGTTTATCAAAGATGAAGAAGGAAGCCGATGGATTAAAGGAAGCTGCTGATAAGCTTACCAATGAGGATATGTGGAAGAAGACAGGCGGAGAGTACGATATGGACAAGATTGCAAGCGCTGTAAAGAGCTTTGCAAATGAGTACAATGATGTGATTGACCAGTCGTCAAAGGTTGGCACAAAGGATGTCACCATGCAGACAGGTTTCATGACAAGCATGACCAAGACTATGTCAAACGCCCTTTCCAAGGTTGGTGTGACAGTTGGAGCAGATGGCAGGCTGTCAGTTAACGAAGACACACTAAAGAAAGCAGACGCGAAGGATGTAAAGTCATTGTTCTCAGGGGATTACTCATATGCAGGACAGATTGCGGAAAAGGCAGGTGCTATATCAAGTGCTGCTGTCAGAAATTCAAGCCTGTATACAAGCAATGGACTTTTATCGAGCGTGCTTCAGAGCTCATACAATAACTGGATTTAAAATTCAAAAATGGACATAAAAATGCACAGATAGATATGGAATCTATCTGTGCATTTTTTATATACCGAAGTATGCAATAAAAGCTGCCAGCGGCAGGTTTTCCATATCTGGACATGCAGGGAAACCGCTTATCCGCCGGTGCAGTAAAAGAATAGGAAGAAAGTACGTT
>URLU01000209.1 GCA_900548765.1 uncultured Lachnobacterium sp. | reverse complement strand
TGACTGGCAAGGATAAATTCCTCAATATAGTGAGGAAAAACGCAGACCTGATATGTCAGGTTTTTAACACAGAAAGGTATAAGAACGCCATTCCGGGACATGAGGAAATCGAGCTTGCCCTTATGAAGCTCTATGATGTGATAGGAGATAAAAAATACGCTGATATGGCAAAAGCCTTTGTGGACAGGCGGGGAACGAGACCAAACTACCTGTCAGAGGAGAGCAAAAAAGACTGGTTTATAGATGTATGGCATGACCCTAATCCATATGTGGAAGCCTATGGACAGTCCCATATGCCGGTCAGGGAGCAAAAGACTGCTGAGGGACATGCAGTAAGGGCTGTATATCTCTACAGTGCCATGGCAGATCTGGCATATGAGTATGATGATAAGAATCTGCTTGAGGCTTGTGATAACCTCTATCAGAACATCATAAACAAACGTATGTACATAACCGGTGGAATCGGAAGCTCCGGCATGATGGAGAGATTTACCACAGATTATGATTTGCCAAATGACAGCAATTATTCTGAGAGCTGCGCCTCTATTGGACTGGCAATGTTCTGCAGGAGAATGACGCAGATTACAGGGGATGCTTCATATTTAGATACCATGGAGCTTGCACTGGTTAACACTGTTCTTGCAGGAATAGCCATGGACGGCAAGAGCTTTTTCTATGTAAATCCGCTTGAGGTGTGGCCAGACAACTGTATGGAGGCTACCTCTATGGCGCATGTGAAAGCCCACAGACAGAAGTGGTTTGGCTGTGCCTGCTGTCCACCTAATATAGCAAGGACTCTGGCATCACTGGGAGAATATATCTGTATGACAGATGATGAGGGATTTTTCCTGAATCTCCATGCTGGAACTGAGTTCTGCTGTGACATGAAATCTGGCAGGGTGGCAGTCAGAGTCGAGACAGAGTTTCCGTGGAAGGGGCAGACAAGAGTTAATATAGATGCGATTCCTTGTACAGATGTAATTCCTGAAAATTGTAAAACAAGACCAGAGAAAACTGTCACAATGCAGGGGAGAAGCCAGACAGCATCAGAAAAGCCTGCCATGGAAAATATACAGGCAAAGGGGCAGGAGTTATCTGCCCATGATAACAATGAGAGCTGCATGGCAACAGGAAAAGTCAGAATCAGGATTCCTTCATACGCCAGAAATCTTTGTGTAACGATGAACGGACAAAAAGTAACAGCAGTAATCAAAAAAGGATACCTGATAATCGAGGATAAATTTTCCAAAGATGTCATTGACATATCATTTGACATGCCTGCACAGGTTGTATACGCCAACCCAAATGTAAGGGCAGACGTAGGCAAAGTGGCTGTAGTAAAAGGACCAATAGTCTATTGCCTTGAGGAGACTGACAATGGTTCAAATCTGTCAAATCTGTACCTTGATGTGGCTGAGCCATTGGCAGAAGAGTATCGGGAGGATATTTTAGGAGGAGTTACTATAATAAAAGCAAAGGGCAGGAGGGTTGAGACAGCTGCCTGGAGCGATGGCAGGCTGTATGCACCAAGACCTGTGAGCTTTAAAGAGACAGAGCTTACCTTTGTGCCATACTGTAATTGGGGAAACAGAGGCTATGGAGAGATGAGCGTGTGGGTCAGAAGCATATAATAAAGAGGACATCTGATGGTAGCAGATTTTACAATCCATTTAAATGATGACTCTTACGATAAAGAGCTGGTCTGTAACAGAAAATTGGCAGTTGCCGCCGAGACGATTGGCTGTGAGCTTGATACTTTTTGTACCGAGCCCATGGCCTTTTTCTATGGCTATAGGCATGCCGTTTTCAAGCTTGGGAGCTGTGGCATAGGGATTCTCAACTGATATGAGGAGCTTGCCATTTTTTAAGCTGACAGACAGGTTGATGAAACGCTTATTTTTCTCCAGACCTGTCACTGCATGGATTGCATTTTCCAGAGCATTCTGCAGGATGGCGGTCATGTCCACATCTGATATATCAAGCCTTGAGGGCACAGTTATGGTGTAGTTTAAGGCTATGCCTTCAGTCTCAAGCTTATCATGGTTGGACAGGAGAATGATGTTTATGATTTCATTTGCGCAATACCTGTCTGTGACAGTCTTCTCCGTGGTGTTCACAAGCTCGTGTATATACTCTAAAGCCTTGTCAGACTTGCCATTTTCAATAAATGCAGCAATATTGTTGAGAAAATGTCTCATATCGTGGCGCAGAAGAGATACATTTTTTTCGTTTCGCTTCATACTCTCCATTTCCCTGGCATACTGCACCTGCTTAAGCTGCATGAAATAATTCTGTGTGGCTATTTGCTGCTGTTTCTCATACTGGCGGCAGTAGATAACGCAGAAAATCAGATAGCAGATACACATGAGAAAAGGCACAAACTCTACAACCAGATGGTTCCCTGCATAGAGGAGCTTGGTGTACACAGTTGTGGCATAGTCGAATATATAGTAGAAGAAAGGCATGATACAAAAAGGAATAAACTCAGCATCAGCCTTGTTTAATACCTCAGAGAGCGCGGCGGCGGCAAACTTCCAGACGATTAAATATGTGATGATAATGCCCAGAATGTAGGTCAGGTTTACAATCCAGTCATCACAGGAATACATTTCCGGAATGATTGACAGCCAGTTGCATATCTGACAGCACAGATATGCTGTAGTTACACCTAAGAGCGATTTCAGAAAGCTCCTTTTGAATACTAAAATAAGCAGCAGCAGGAGAGGCAGATGAGTGAGCAGCGGATAGGCATTGCTCACATGTATAGTGTCCGTATGTCTCATAAGTAGAAGGTGAAGCAGTAAATCTGAAATACAGAATATATTGAGAATTAGCAGATTTTTCCTGCTGTTTTTGATTCCAATAATGGAAGTTGTCACGAAGACACCAAAGTAGAGTGTCATAACATATCTGATTATCTCGGTAACGAAATTAAGCATTTATCCTGTCTCCCATATCTCTATTCGCTGAACATGTATGAAAAATAAGTATCCTGAAGCATTTTCCCCAAGCCCCTTGCAATAGACAGCTTGACACCGGTCTTGGTAATAATCTCATTGTTGTTAAAGTGGTCGATTGCCGGCATATATACTATGTAGCTGCGGTGGCACTTGAAAAAGCCCTTATCAATAGTGAGCTGCTTCTCATAAAAGGACAAGGTGCTGGCAGTTTCCAGCCTGCTTCCGTCATTGAGGGCTATTATCACTTTTTTATTCTGGGCTTCCAGATATTCAATATTGTGCAGATACACATTCTGGTAGCCGGAAATGGTATGGAGGGTGATAGAGTCCATAGGCCTGTTAGCCTCATTAAGACACTTGTTTAAGAGGGCAAAAAGCCTGGCTTCATTTACAGGCTTAAGCAGATAGCCGGCTGCCTCCACATCATAGGATTCAATGGCAAACTCAGGTGAGGATGTCAGAAAAATGATTTTGGAGGTGGTATTTTTACCGCGTATCTCCTTTGCTGCATCCATCCCATTTATAAAGGGCATCATGATGTCCAAAAGGATTACATCAGGACTGTTTCTGCCACAGTACTCAATCAGTTTGTCTACGTTGCTCATTGCTTTAATAGAAACCGGCGTAGATATTTCATTTGACCAGATATTTACTAATTCATTGGTCTCCCTGAGACATGTATCATCATCATCGCAGATTATTATTTCAAACATAGCTGTTTCCTTTGTATTTTATAGTTATTATTTCGTGATTTTATCACTTAGTCACTTCAACCTTCGTCAATCCTGCAAGCATGTTGATTCACCTGTATTCATTATATCTCACATTTGATATATGGAAAAGTAACTTGTTCAGCAATTCACACCTCAAAAACTACAATTCACAC
>URLU01000208.1 GCA_900548765.1 uncultured Lachnobacterium sp. | reverse complement strand
CTTAAAGCGGCACTGAAAATCTGCCCATTTCCTGTATGCGTTCATCAGGTCAGCAAACCATTCCCCAAGCTCCTCAAAATCAAATACCTGTCTGAAATATTTGATTTCCTCTGTGTCCAGATTGCAGTAAGTCATCTGGACTCCGATACTGTCCAGACTGTTCTGCCAGGCAAAAATATAGGCATAGCACATAGCCTGAGCCTTGTGCAAATATACAGGCTCCTCAAAGAGCTCAACCTTTCTGTACATACCCTTTATCTCGTCAATCCATACCGTATCATCCTCTGTGAAAATGCCATCCGCTCTACCCTCCACCGTCAAATCATAGAGTTCACCTGACAGCACAAAGGACAAGGGCACCTCCGCCATATATCCCTTGCCGGCACTCTGCTGGATTTTCTTATGAATCCGGGTACCCTCCATCATGGCATCCGCGCTCTGGAGCTTACCAGCCCGGTTGTCTATGTCACCCTCTCTGAAAATGAACTCAACCAGGCTTCTCACCGAAATATGAAGTTTTGTTTTCTTAATCTCTTCATTCTCACTCATGTCATATATAATAACATAAATGTATACATCATACTATATGGAAAACCAGCCACCAGCAGCCTCTCTGGATGCATGACAGCTTTTCTGGCTGCATGGACAGCAAAAAATAGACAGCCCACAAATGCTGGCTGTCTGTCGTCTTGATTTATATTCTTTTGTAGTCTCTTGTCTTACGCCACTGCGAATTTGTCTAACACCTTCTGAAACTGCTTATCCTTTCCATCAAAGTAAACTTCAAAATTATTTCTTACTCCGATTCCCATTATTCCAAGGATTGATTTTGCATCAAGATACCATCTGTTGTATTTGACATCTATATCAAAATCGCACTTTGAAGCAGCATTTACAAATTCAACAATATCACTTGTCTCTGTAAATCTGAGAGTCTTCTGGTTAGTGTACATAATAAACACCTGCTTTCTAAATATCTATACCTCTTCTTTGCATTGCCGATTATGACATCTGGATTCGCAGTTGTCAAAAATGCGAAACTTTACTAAACTTATTTTTTTTATATTTTTTTACTGATATTTTACGTCCTATTTAGGTGAAACACTGGTTCTTTATTACCATTTTTTTATTAATTATTACTAACCTTACACAAATACGTTATTTTAAAGCGGTTTTTTCTATACTTTTTATAACATTTACATAAATATCATTTTAATAATTTGCATTAATATAGCTCATAATTCCATCTGCATCAGCTTTTGCCAATGTATCAAGCTTAGAATCATCAGACAGATAATTCCAATAATCATTCTCATTTGACAAAAATGCATGCTCGACTATGCAGGCTGGAATCCCAGCTTTTGTAGTATGCGAAATAATTCCATAATAATCTGCAGCAGATCCGTCTGCATAAACTGCTCCACTTTCACTTGTCCTTCTAAGCAGTCCTCCTGTTGCGTTGGCATTAAAATCTGCTGTAAGCGGAATGCCAATGCCATTCAAATTAGCAAGAATATTTGCAGCAAGTGCCTGACTGCTGCCATATACATCTGCCGATTTTGCCCCGGATGGCTGATAATGACTCTGTGTCACAATAGCCAGGCATCCATTATCATCTGGATTGCCTGTACTGCTGCTATTTATATGTATCGAAACCAGGATATCAGCATTATTAGCCACTGCACAATTTACCCGGTCTGAAATCCCCATTGCATAGTCACCAGTCCTTGTCAGCACCACTGTAACCCCTGGCTGTTGCTGAAGACACCAGCCAATTTTTTGAGCAAGTGTCAGTGTAAGGCTTTTTTCCATAACCATCACACCATTATACTCCCTCTCAACACCATGATTGTTGTCTCCTTCTCCGCCATGTCCTGGGTCAATGCATACGACAACCGTTTTATTCTCTGAAACCTCTTCCGAAGCACTTTCTTCTGTAGTGTCTGTTTCTGTAGTATTTTTAATATTAGTATTCTCCTCTGCCACAGCCTCCTCTGTCTCTGTATCCCTGACTTCTTTTATCTCCGTCGTAATCTCTTCTGTCACTTTCTCAGTATTTTTTTCTATTATTTCAGCAGGCTGTTCTGTTGGCATCTCAGCAATGCATTCTGTGTCAATCTGCGTCTCATTCTCTGCTTCTTTATTACCACATCCCATACACAATGATACAGCTAGTGTAAGCACAAGAACTACTGATATATGCTTCTTAAGCCTTTTTTCAAATCTCTTTTTCATACTTATTTCACCTTCTAAAAAATAAAGCACTGAAACCCTTGATTTCAGTGCTTTCTAGCAGGGGATGAGAGAATCGAACTCCCGCTAAAAGTTTTGGAGACTTCTGTCATACCATTTGACCAATCCCCTATCTGCTATATATTGTCTCTGACAACATAGACAATGATACAGCATTTGGGGTCTATTTACAATAGTACTCTTCTCCTAATTTTAGTATATATACTGAATATTTAAGTCAACCGGTCCATCAATTCCGGGAACCTCACCCTTTTCAGAATACTGCCACATAACATAATCATATGGGCTCTGCACCTCCTGAGCATAATCTGCATACCAGATAGGGTAATCCTGCAATTTTCCAAGGTCAAGCATATAGGCTTCCCAAGTGGTATTGGCATATATCATGGAATCAAAGCCCCGGCTCTCTACCTCTTCACAAAAGGCTATGCAGTTTTCAGTAAACTGCTCTCCAGACACATTGTCGGTTCTCGAATCGTCATGCAATATACTCTCAGGGTCAAAAACTACCGGCATATCAAGCTGTGAACCATCTGTAATTCCAGCCTCAGCTAAAATGTCAAAGCAAAAATCTGCTTCCTCGACTGCTTCTGCCTCACTAACTGCCTGTGAGAAAAAATATACTCCCACATCAAGTCCTGCAGCCTGTGCATTTTTTATATTTGCTACAGCCTTGTCGTCAGCTTTCATTTTGCCCTCACTGCCATATCCCCTGAAACCAATACGGACAATTACAAACTCATATCCAGCTTCCTTTACCTTATTAAAGTCAATATTTCCCTGATATGCAGAGACATCAATTCCAAGCCTCTGCTCTTTGATTTCCCGGTCTGCGTCATGCAAAGGCCAGTCGCTGTGAAATTCTGCAAGATAATGATTATTCCTTGGAGTAGAAAAATCAAACACCTCATCTGACTCCAGGTCTCCAGACAAAAGCCTAAGCGTTAAACTTATATTATTTTCGGTCAAGGCATAGTAATCATCATATCTGTCAGCTCCAAGGACACCATTCCTGTTTTTTATATCAGAGGTGTCATCTGGTCTTGTCAGAGCCCCATAATATATCTGGTTGAATGTATCTGCACTCTCATCATATTTGTAGACAGCTTCAAACATATTCTCATCCGATGTGCCATCCCAGCATATTATAAGTTCGTTGTCAGAATCACCATCATAATCATAGATTGCAAAACTGTTATCATCCATGAAATAATCCTCATCAAATACAGCAGTGCTGCCATCTGGCAGAATTTGGTCTGATAAGAGATTGTTTAAAGCAGTCTCAACGGCTGTGTTGTATGCAGGCTGTATGGCCTTTGTGGTGCTATCTGTATCTAAATCGTTCTGCTGTTCTTCTGTGTTATTGTTATTCAATTTATTAGATTCTGTGCCTGTAGTATTTCCTGTATCCGCTTTTCCGCAGCTGCACATTAAGCTGGATATTAGAGCAATAAGCACTGAGGCAGACACCATATTTTTAGTTATATTATTCAAGTGTGTAATCCTTTCTATATATAATAAAAAACAAGCGCTGAAATTAATCGTTTCAGCGCTTTGTGACAGGGGATGAGAGAATCGAACTCCCGCTAAAAGTTTTGGAGACTTCTGTCATAC
>URLU01000207.1 GCA_900548765.1 uncultured Lachnobacterium sp. | reverse complement strand
GTTCCGTGTGGTAATACAACTGCACCACGGATCTGCTGCTCTGCATGACGTCCATCACAACCAGTTCTAAGATGAAGCTCGATTGTCTCGTCAAATTTAGCTGTAGCATTCTTCTTTACGATTGAGATTGCATCTGTAACATCGTATAAGTTAGCTTTATCGAATGCTTTTACAGCGTCCTGATATTTCTTTCCTCTTTTCATGAAAAAATAACCTCCTGGTGGTATTATCGGGAGAGGGCCCTCCCACTTTGTTTCTTTGTTCTTTGGTTGCATAAATTTGCAACTTCTTTAAAGGGATGTTCTCATCGCTAAGTTCAAGCTTCGCCACTGGCTCGCTTTCACTAATCTCTGAGAACGACCTCGCACTAAACTCAGCCTTCGCATTGCATGCTCGGCTTCGTTAAGTGCTATTCAGTCACCTCAACACCCATTGATCTTGCTGTACCAGCGATCATGCTCATAGCAGACTCAAGTGAAGCTGCATTTAAGTCTGGCATCTTGAGTTCAGCGATTTCCTGAACCTGAGCCTTTGTAATCTTTGCAACCTTAGTCTTGTTAGGAACTCCTGAACCAGACTTGATGTTACAAGCTTTCTTAATTAATACTGGAGCAGGTGGTGTCTTAGTTACGAAGCTAAAACTTCTATCTGCATATACAGTAATAACTACAGGGATAATTAAGTCGCCCTGATCGGCTGTCTTTGCATTAAACTGCTTTGTGAACTCTACGATGTTTACACCGTGCTGTCCAAGTGCAGGTCCAACTGGAGGAGCTGGAGTTGCCTTTCCAGCAGGGATCTGCAATTTAATGTATCCTTCTACTTTCTTTGCCATTTGGAATTGCCTCCTTAATTTGTTTTCTTAACATCTGCGAAACTTACTTCTACCGGTGTCTCGCGACCGAACAGTTCTACATTGATTGTAACTGTCTGCTTGTTGTAGTTGATTGATGTGATTACACCAGCAGTATCCTTCCAGACACCACCGATTACGACAATCATATCACCTTCTTCGAAGTCAACCACAATGTTCTCTGCCTTAATACCTAAAGGTCTCATCTCGGCTTCTGTGAGTGGTACCGGCTTGCTTCCTGGTCCAACGAAACCAGTTACGCCTCTGGTATTTCTTACAACGTACCATGTGTCGTCATTCATAATCATATGAATAAGCACATAGCCCGGAAACATTTTCTTGGAAACCTGCTTACGAACACCGTTCTTCATCTCAGTAACGTCCTCCATAGGAACACGCACCTCTAAGATTTGGTCTTCAAGATGTCTGTTTTCAATTGTTTTGTCAATGTTTGCTTTGACCTTGTTTTCATAACCTGAATAGGTATGAACTACATACCAGTTTGCCTCTGCCATAAATCAATCTGCCTCCGTTAAAAACTTAAACCAATTAGGAAATTTACGCCGTACTGGATAACCCAGTCCAAAAGCGCAATAATAAGACCAGTAACCACTGAAACAGCTACTACCGCAATAGTTTGTCTTTTGATAGACTGCCTATCTGGCCAGATTATCTTCTGAAACTCAGCTTTCAAACCTGTGAACCAGCTAGTCTTTGGAGTTTTTTCGACTTTTTCATTTTGTCCCATTAATAATACTCCTTCACTCGTTCCTGGACTATTTTGTTTCCTTGTGCATTGTATGAGTTCTGCAGAATCTACAATACTTCTTGGTTTCCATTCTGTCCGGATGAGTCTTCTTGTCCTTTGTCATGTTGTAGTTACGACGCTGACATTCTGTGCATGCTAATGTAATTTTTGTACGCACGACTTCCACCTCCGTTTTAAATTCTTTGTTGTTTCTTTTGCTCTTAAAAAAGGGCATAAAAAAAAGACCTATTTCCAAGCCTAACTACTATATCATGGCTGTCTGTCTTCGTCAATACCTTTTTTAAATAATTTGTTTTGCTCAGATATAATAACACTTATTTTTTCACTATGCAAGAATATTTTTGCTTTAACTATATTGTATTTGACCATAAATGACGATATAATAAATGCGTATAAATGGATTTAATTTACCCTGATGCTTGCACAAGCATATTTCATGGATGAAAGGAGGGGATTCTGGTGGCTAGAATTGACAGCGTGTACGATTATTATATAAGTACATACGCCAACAAGGAAGTCTCGCGTTATGACGCTCACAAGAAAAGTGAGCTTCGCAGAGTATACAACAGCATAGTAAAAGCAAACAAGGAGTCTCCTCTGTACAAGATTTCCAATATGGAAGAGGCCAAGAAATTTGCTATAGATATAAAAGAGGGCACCAAGTCAATCCAGAATGTTGTAGCAGCCTTATCAGACAGCTACGGAGGTTTTGAGGATTCTTTCCAGAAAAAGGTAGCTGCGTCTTCTGAGGCGGACAGTGTCGCAGTTAAATATGTAGGCAATGGTGAAGAGGATAACTCCACTGACACGTTTTCAATTGATGTACAAAAGCTTGCCCAGCCACAGGTTAACACCGGCAATTATCTGAAGGATGATGTACTTTCTTTTAAGCCAGGAAGCTATTCCTTTGATCTGGCGACCCCATCTACTACATATGAGTTTATATATACAGTAAATGATGGCGATACCAATAAGGACGTGCTCACAAGACTTTCAAACCTGATTGCCAGTGCCAATCTGGGTATTACAGCCGAGGTACTGGAGCGTGACGATAATTTTTCTGCCTTGTCGCTCACATCCAGACAGACAGGATTGAGTGCCGAGGAAGCATACTTATTTAATATAAACCCGGATGCGACGAATGATTCCATCGTTGCCATGAGTCAGCTTGGGATAGATAAGATAACACAGGAAGCCAGCAACTCATCATTTACCCTAAATGGTGCCATGCGGTCATCGCTTTCCAACACCTTTACTATCAACAATACCTTTGAGCTGACCCTGAAGCAGCCTACAGATGATTGTCCAGCTACAATTGGATTTAAGACAAACTCAGAAGCCGTGGCCGACAATATACAGACCCTGCTGGATGCCTTTAACGGAGTCATAAAAACTGCAGAGAATTATGCTGACACCGGCGCCAGTGCATGTAATAAGCTCTTTAATGATGTAGGTTCGGTTTCGAAATCAAGGCAGGCAAGTCTTGCTTACATTGGACTGATGGTTGCAGATGATGGACAGATATCCATCAATAAGGATATTCTGGCAGCCGCCGTCCAGCCCGACAGAGCAGGAGAAACCTATCAGACACTGACTGATTTCAAAGATGCCCTGGGCGAAAAAGCCGGAAATGTGGCAATTAACCCTATGAGCTATGTCAACAAGATTGTTGTGGCATACAAGAATCCGGGGCATAATTTTAATACACCATACATATCATCTATCTATGCAGGAATGATGCTTGATAAGACAGTATAAAAGCAGCTTAGCACATGTTATATGCCAGGCTGCTTTTTTGTTGCCATGCATACAGAAAACCTACATTCTGTTTTCTATAATAGTGGCTGCAAGTCTCCCACCATGTTTGTCTCAAGCTCTCGCAGCCTGTCGGCTATCTTCCTGCTCTTCTCATCTGCCGCCTTATACTCATTCATATATGAACTAAGGGACTGGATGCCCATGTTGCAGCCCTTTGTGAGAAGCTTGGCTGCCTCCGAGGTGTCATCTTCATTCATGCCCATCTTAATTGCAGACTGCATCATGGAGGATGCTCGCGCCATAAGATTTGGTGCCTTGTCCGGCTCTCCTGCCGTCATTAATATTTCCCTGCATTCGCTCTCAAGCTTGATGTGCGGCTCATAATATTTGTTGATAAGCTCTATCATCTGCTTGTCTGTCACCTGTGTCTTGATTCTCTCCATGCTCTCAATCGCCATCTTGCAGCCACTGCTGCACTCCTGCAAAAGTGCGATTGTGTCGTGGTGCATGGTATTGCCTTTTCTAAGTTCCTGT
>URLU01000206.1 GCA_900548765.1 uncultured Lachnobacterium sp. | reverse complement strand
GCCTGATAGTTTTTCTCCTCAAGGAATCTCTCAAAACCAAGCTCAATCTGTGCCTGAACTGCAACATGTCTCTTGAATTCCTCTGGGTCTCTGCCCTCAAGCAGGATATCGTACTTGTCATAGTACTCATCAACAAGTGCATTTGTATCTGACTGTGATACAGAATCAACACACTCAGCGATTTCATTTACAGGGTAAGTATCAACCTCCCAGCCAAACTTAATCTGTGCTTCAACCTTGTCACCCTCTGTAACAGCCACATTTCTCATGTTGTCTGCCACTCTCATTACACGGATGTGGCTGCTCTCTACAACACCGACTGCTGTGCGCATCCATGATGCAATCTTGCCCTGAACAACCGGGTCTGACCAGTGTCCTGCAACAATTTTTCTCTCAATTCCCATACGGCTTACAATGTGTCCCCACTCTCTGTCTCCATGAGCCGCCTGATTTTCGTTCATGAAGTCCATGTCAATTGTATCGTATGGAATCTCCTCATTGTACTGTGTATGAAGATGTAAAAGAGGCTTTCTAAGCTCCTTTAAGCCAAGAATCCATGACTTAGCCGGTGAGAATGTATGACACCATACGATTACACCTGCACATGTATCATCTGTGTTTGCTTCGTTAAAAGTCTTTCTGATAAGCTCATTTGTGATAAGTGTTGGTCTCCACTCAACCTCATATGGAAGCACCCCTGACTCATTGAGCTTTGCAACAATTTCCTTTGAATGTGCTGCCACATTTGCAAGGCACTCATCTCCGTAGAGATCCTGTGAACCTGTACAAAACCAAAACTTGTAATTTTTTACTGCTAACATAATAACCTCCCTTTATTTTATATTGCTTCTTGATGCAGAAAACCTGACCCCAGCCAAACCTGCCACCGGCAGCTCTCCCGCATGCTTATGTATATAAAAATAATACAACTTGTACGTATATGAGTACAAGTTGTATTTTGTATTTGTTTCTTTAATTGTCTAAACAGTTTTCCATCCCACACTGTCTCTTTCAACAATCTCCGGCTCAATCATTATTCTGTTTTTGCCATCCATTTCTTCTCCGTTCATAAGCCTAAGCAAAAGCTCTGCCGCCATGCTGCCAAGCTTCTCCTGTGGGTGGGCTATGGTTGTCAGCGGCACCATACATGTCTCTGCCAGTGACGAGTTGTCAAAGCCTGTCAGTGCCACATCCTCAGGGCATTTAAGCCCCTCCGCCTCAAGTGCCTGTAGTATATAAAGGGCGGTCTGGTCATTGTAGGCAGCAACCGCGTCAAAATACCTGTTATCCCGATTCCTTGCCATCTGACGAATCATATCGTAGGGGTGGCTTTTCCTATCCTCAGTGTAAAACCAGATGACCTTGTCCGGGTCGTAGATGATGCCAGCCTCCTGCAAAGCCTGAATGTAGCCCTTGTGGCGCTCCTGCCCCTGTATATCATCTGCCTTAAACACACCCACTATATCCCTGTAGCCATGGGATATGAGGTAGTTGGTTATCATGTAACCGCCCTTTCTGTCATCCATCAAAATCTGAGGCTTGTTCTCCAGATGGCTGTACCAGCCCTGTATAAAAACATATGGTATGTGGTACTTGTCCAAAAGTTCATACAAGTTCAGGTGCCTGCAAAAGATTTGGCTCTTGCTGGGCTCTATGATGAGTCCGTCTATGTTTTTCTGCAAGAGTTCTTCTAAATACTTTGCCTCCATGGCTCTGGAATTCCTAGTGTTTTTAAGAATTATGCTGTAACCATTTTCTGTCATGACCTGGTCTATGCCCTGCACTACCCGGGGAAAAATATAATCAGTCAGATAGGTTGTAATCACTGCGATATTATGGGTTTTTCCAGAGGGTGGCAACATTAAACTGCAAAAGGTTCCCCTGCCATGCTCGGCATAGACAAGTCCTTCATCTCCCAGTATTTCAAGAGCTTTCCGCACCGTCTGCCTGCTGACTCCGTATTCCTTTGTAAGCTCATTCTCTGAGGGAAGCCTGTCCCCCGGTCTTATGTCTCCGCTTAAGATTTTTGCCCGGAGGTCTTCCATCAAATCATAATATTTTAATTTCTTATCCTGTGGCATTTATTCCCCTGCCCTTTCTCGCCTGACTGATTTACGCTTTATTCTGTGAAGCTGCGGTTTTACAACTATGTCTGTCACCACCAGCCCCTCTCTCCGGCTTACAGCATACCACACTGCATCAGCTATTTCCTCCGGCAAAAGCCTTGCCTCCACCTCCTCGTCTGCTGTAAAATCCGCATTGCGGTAGAGATTGGTGGCAGTCATATCCGGCTCGATATTTATGACTTTTACACCATATTTTCTCGCCTCGTCAAACAGGCTGTGGGAGAAGCTGGTAAGTCCTGCCTTGGTGGCACCATAGACACAGCCATGAGGGTTAGATTTCCCTGCGGTCACAGATGAGGTGTTCACGATTATGCCAGCATTTTTCTTCAAATCCCTGAGGAGCAGATTGGTGATAATCATTGGAGCTTCAAGGTTTGTCCTGACCATCTGACTGATTTTCTGTGGGTTCAGTTCCTCGTGGAGACCATAATAGCCGACGCCGGCGTTGTTGATGAGGAGGCTGATGTCGTGGTCTTTGTTGATAGACTGAATGGTCTCTATGAGTTTTTGGGTGTTGCACAGGTCACAGGTTATCTTATGAAAACAAGTATTCATGTGTGATTCGTCATCATTTAGCCTATCGACCTTACAATTTATGTCCGCTCGTAAATCTGTGTCCACTTGTAAATTTGTGTCTGTGGGTATGTCTGCGTCAACCTGTAGTTTCCTATCAGGCTTGGAGAAGTCTCGCCCAAGTCCGTAGACCTCGCAGCCTTCCATCACAAGCTTTTCTGCAATCGCAAGCCCTATACCTGATGAAGCCCCTGTCACCAGTGCTTTTTTCTGCATTTTGTTCATACCTTCTGTTCTCAATTCTATATATCCATCCATATACCAGTATCGTGAATTGAAGCATTTTCTACATTGCGATAAAACCGCTGTGCTTCATCATTATTTGCCATCAAAGCAATTAACAAGCCTACGCCTTGTTTCTTCAACTCTTTTCGCAATCCACCAAGAAGCGCCTGCGCAACCTTATTATGTCTCTCACTTTTCAAAACACATATCCAGTCCAGATATGCACTAAAACAACTGACATCACTTCTGCTGCTGATTATGGAAGCATCAATCCTTCCAACTACTTGTTCATCATTGTAAGCGACGAGTGAAACTGCTGTATTAAAGCGCTCATCTGAAAAGCTTTCCTCTAACTGCTTCACATAGTTTTCGTCAGGCTCCCAGTAGTATGTATTGGGTTCCTGCTTTCTTAGTTCCTGTTCAAATTCTATAACTTTTTGTATATCTTCTCTTTCAAACATTTTTACTGTAATCATAAACTACCACCTGAAAATTTTATCCTTCGGCAGATGCCTGCCCAGTCTCTCCACCATAAATACCTCCATCTCATCCCTCAGATATTCCGGGTACTGATAATACCCCTCCACATTATCATAAGGGAAATTCACAATGGCAGACTCCGGTTCTTCTTTCCTCATTTTCTTGAGATAATCCTGGGATATTCTAAAGCTGCCCACTGACACATCCCAGATGCTTGAGGCGTCAAGCTGTGAAAAAACCTCCAGACACAATTTATCATACTCTTCCTTCCAGTCCCTGCAATAAATCATGGGGTCAAAGCAGAGCCGGACTGGAAAACCATTATCCATGGCACTTTTTGCCGCCCTGATTCTGTCAGATGGTGTTCCTGCATAATGCTCATATCTGGCCGAAATTGTGTCAGGTGAAATTGTGTATGCAGCTATAACCCTGTCACAGCCCTTGAGCTTTTCCCATATTTCCTGCCTGCCACTCTTTGTCCTGATTTCTATAATAAGCTTATCATGACAGCGTGTAAACTCCACCC
>URLU01000205.1 GCA_900548765.1 uncultured Lachnobacterium sp. | reverse complement strand
AATCAACAAAAAATGGACGAATAATAACGAAAATTTGTGAAAAATGTTGTTGCTTGTAAAGGGATATGTTATAATTCAACTATATAAAGAACAGACAGGGAGTGATAACGTGATTAAAAAAGAAATGATAGCCATGCTATTAGCGGGTGGTCAAGGCAGCAGACTTGGAGTTCTGACAGCAGACGTGGCAAAACCAGCAGTTGCATTCGGAGGAAAATACAGGATAATTGATTTCCCACTCAGCAATTGTATCAATTCAGGAATTGACACTGTAGGTGTTCTGACACAGTATCAGCCACTGAGATTAAATTCACACATAGGAATTGGTATTCCGTGGGATTTGGATTGCAATAATGGTGGTGTAACAGTACTTCCTCCTTATGAAAGGAGCAATAACAGTGAATGGTACACAGGAACAGCTAATGCAATTTATCAGAATCTAAGATATATGGAAAGCTACAATCCTGATTATGTGCTAATCTTGTCGGGCGACCATATTTACAAGATGGATTATGAGGTGATGCTTGATTTCCACAAGGAAAACAATGCGGATGTGACAATCGCCACAATGCCGGTTTCTATGGAGGAAGCCAGCCGGTTTGGAATTGTAATAGCTGATGAGGATAAAAAGATTAAGGACTTTGAGGAGAAGCCGGAAAAGCCTAGAAGTAATCTTGCATCAATGGGTATTTACATATTCTCATGGCCGGTTTTAAGGGATGCACTTGTTGCAATGAAGGATGTGCAGAGCTGTGACTTTGGAAAGCATATTATACCTTATTGCTTTGAGAACGATAAGAGACTTTTTGCCTATGAGTTCAATGGTTACTGGAAGGATGTAGGAACACTTGGCTCATACTGGGAAGCAAATATGGAGCTTATTGATTTGATTCCTGAGTTTAATCTCTATGAGGAGTATTGGAAGATTTACACGAAGAGCGATACAATAGAGCCTTTATATGTATCACCTGAGGGACATAGCGAGAGAAGCATAATCGGTGAGGGCACAGAAAATTATGGCTATGTACAGAATTCTGTAATTGGTTCAAATGTTAAGATTGGCAAGGGTGCGGTGATCAGGGACTCTATCATCATGCGTGATGCAGTAATTGGTGACAGATGTACCATCGACAAGTCAATCATAGCAGAAAACAGCCGAATCGGAGAAGGCGCAGTGCTTGGAGTTGGGGAAGAAGCTCCAAATGTTCTCAATGAGAACATCTATTCCTTTGGACTGGTTACAGTGGGAGAGGATACTGTAATACCGGAAAATGTAAGAATTGGCAAAAATACTGCGATTTCAGGAAAGACAGTACATGAAGATTACCCGAATGGGGAACTGGCAGGCGGTCAGGTAATCATTAAGGCAGGTGACGGAAAATGAAGGCAATAGGTATTATTTTGGCTGGTGGAAACAGCAAAAGAATGAAGGAACTGTCAAAAAAACGTGCAATCGCAGCAATGCCAGTGGGCGGAGCGTTCAGAAGCATTGATTTTGCACTGTCCAGCATGAGCAATTCCCGTATTCAGACGGTTGCAGTGCTTACACAGTATAATTCCAGGTCATTAAATGAACATTTGAGTTCGTCAAAATGGTGGAATTTTGGTAGAAAACAGGGAGGCTTATATCTCTTCACACCTACAGTGACAGCAGAAAATAGTGACTGGTACAGGGGAACAGCAGATGCTATTTATCAGAATCTGGACTTTTTAAAGAGAAGACATGAGCCATATGTAGTAATCTCAAGCGGTGACTGCATATACAAGCTGGATTATAGTACAGTATTGGATTTCCATATCCAGAAAAAGGCAGACATTACAGTTGTGTGCAAGGATATGATGCCAAACGAGGATGTCAGCAGATTTGGAGTCGTGAAGATGAACGAGGACTCAAGAATCGTTGAGTTCGAGGAGAAGCCGCTTCTGGCACAGTCCAATACAATCTCCACAGGTATCTATGTAGTGAGAAGACGTCTCCTCATCGAGCTGCTGGAGAAGGCAGCAGAGGAATCAAGATATGATTTGGTAAGTGACATTCTCATACGTTACAGAAATGTAAAGAAAATATACGGTTACAAGATGAATACATATTGGAGCAACATTGCGGATGTAGATGATTACTTTAGGACAAATATGGATTTCCTCAAGCCTGAGGTGAGGGACTTCTTCTTCAGACAGGAGCCAAAGGTATATTCTAAGGTGGATGATCTGCCACCGGCTAAGTTTAATACAGAATCGGATGTTACAAACAGTCTGGTAGCCAGTGGCTGCATCATAAACAGCAAGGTTGAAAATTCCGTACTGTTCAAGCAGGCATTCATCGGAAAGAATTGTGTGATAAAAAATTCAATCATTCTGAATGATGTCTACATCGGGGACAACACCCATGTAGAGAACTGTATTGTGGAAAGCAGGGGAACACTTAAGCCAAATTCATATTATTGTGGTGAAGGTGAGATAAAAATTGTATCTGAAAAGAACGAAAGATTCTTAATTTAATAACACTTGAGGGGGACTTGACATGCAGATAACAGATGTACGAATCAGAAAAGTTGACAAGGAAGGAAAAATGAAAGCTGTTGTTTCAATCACAATTGATGATGAATTTGTAGTTCATGACATTAAGGTGATTGAAGGGGAGAAGGGATTGTTTATTGCAATGCCTAGCAGAAAGGCAAATGACGGAGAGTACAGGGATATTGCACATCCTATTAACTCGACCACCAGAGATAATATCCAGAGGCTTATACTTGAAAAATATAAGGCGGAGGTTGAGAACGCAGAATAGTACAGGAGGCGGGCGTTGTGCCCGCCTCTTATTTTAGTTAATTTTAATTCAGTTACGGCTGACTCGGTTGTGACTGAATTAAAATTAAAGGAATTTTATAGATAAAAAATGCGGTATGCAACGGAAGCTTCCTATATCAGGCAACCGGTAAAAGGATTGAGGTAAATAGAAGACATGCTGAATGTGAGAAATGCAGAAATAGCAGATTTAGGACAAATCATGAAAATTTACAGATATGCGCAGGATTACATGATAGAGTCCGGAAACCCTACTCAGTGGGGACATTTTTATCCGGATGTAGACCTGATAAAATCTGATATTGACCAGAATGTATGTAAGCTGATATATGACGAGGATGGAATCCACGGGGTATTTGCATTGTTTGATGGGGCAGAGCCTGCTTATAAGCATATCGAGGGCGGTAACTGGCTGAATGAAGAACCATATCTGACGATTCACAGGCTTGCCGGAGATGGTCAGGTGCATGGTTTATTTTTCTGTGCTTTAAACTATTGTAAAAATATTTCTTCAAATATCAGAGTAGATACTCATGCGGATAACAAAACCATGCAGAGGCTGGTTGAAAAGAATGGTTTTACTAAATGCGGTACAATATATGTAAAAAATGGAACAGCGAGAATTGCATATCAATGGACTGCTTCATAATATGGAGGTAACTATGAGCAATTTTACGATAAAAGATATGCTTGCAATGCAGCAGGCATTACAGGAAAAATATAAGGATAAGTGGGAAGCAATCAGCCCGGAAGCTGGTAAACATAAACTGTTGTGGATGCTGGGCGAAGTAGGAGAAGTCATTGACATTATTAAGAAAAATGGAGACCAAAAGTCTGTTGAGGATGTAGATTTACGACAGCATCTTGTTGAGGAGATGGCAGATGTGCTCATGTATTATAATGATGTTCTCCTATTCATGGTCATATGCAGGGAGAAGCTCAGATGGATGAGGAAGGAAAACAGACGATGCGTGTGCTTGCAAGGAATATGACCTTTCTGATGAAGAGTATTGCATTAGGAAAAGAAGCATTTGGTCTGCCGGAAACAGAGGAGAGAGTAGCTACGCATTTTATTAGATAGTTTGATACAATGTAACCATTGAAATTACATCTGTTTTTTGATATGATTACTGTCAAAGAGA
>URLU01000204.1 GCA_900548765.1 uncultured Lachnobacterium sp. | reverse complement strand
TGTGGTGTATGTGGCATTCAATGAAACAGGCGAAATTTCAAGCTTTGTAAGGGTGAAGCTGGTCCCATCAATAGCCTTATTCACATCAAACTCCCTGGCTGAGCTTACCGATGGAAGAGTTATCTCAAAGTTCCAGTCTCCCTCCACTCCATCAGTAAATTCTGCCTTGTAGAGGGTGCCTAAATTTTTAAAATCAACCTTTACAGTTTTTCCCAGCATTGTATCCCCAGCTTCCGCAATATGTGCCTGGATAAAATATTCCAGATTGCCATTTTCATCATAATAATGACTCACTATATCACCACTGTCTGTAAACTGAAGCTCTGAGCCATCCTCATAGACCGGTGCTCCCTCTTCATTGCTGACGATTCCATCATACATTCCACCAGACATATTGATTCCCATATCGTCAGATGTTATGTTTACATCCTCAAAACCAGGCTCCTCTCCCTCAGGGAGGTTATAGCCTGAGATTGTAAATGACAGGTAGGCAAACTGGGCGTCCACAATTACTGTGTCTGGCACAATTGTCACGCCATTGTTTGTGACCTTTAAAGCCTCATATTCCTCCTTCTCAGGATAAACTACTGCCACTCCATCATCTGTCAGCTTCTGCTGCTCTGTGTCAGTCGCCTGTATGTTTCCGCTCATTCCTCTGCCCCAATTGTGGTGAATCGCTGCAACTGCACTCACGCCTCCTGCTGCCAGCACGCATACTGCTGCGGCTGCTGCTACCTGTGATTTTATTCTTCTTGTGTTCTTTTTACTGTTTTTCTGATTATCAGTTGCCATATTCTCTGTCTCCTCCTGCCTTATCATTTCAAGGGCATGATTGGCTTTGCTTAATACGACTTCCGGCAGTTCTACATCTTCCTGCAATATTTTCTTTTCCTCCATCGTTTAAATCTCCTTTCCATAATATCTGGCGAGTTGTTTTCTACCTCTTGAGAGATAGGTCTTTACCGTATTCTGTGGCAGTGACATCATCTGAGCTATTTCCCTTATCTTAAATTCCTGTCCGTAATATAATTCCATGGGCAAGCGGTATTTTTCACTTATGGAATTAATTGCTTCCTTGAACTCGATATTGTATTCATCACATTTTGAGGGTTCCTCATAGCTGTTCAAATCTACAATAACAGCCCTTTCCCTCAATATGTCATAACAGTGATTAATCAAAATCCTTGTCATCCAGGTCTTAAAATATTGTGTCTTAACCAGCGTGTCAATTTTCTCCCAGCAGGATAAAATCGTATCCTGTATGGCATCCGCTGCATCCTCTTCTTTCTTTAAAATCGATATTGCGGTGCGGTACATATCCTTTAGGTACAAATTAATCAACTCACTAAATGCGTCCTTATCATGCCTTTGAGCTTTTTGGACTAAAAGCCTTGTTTCTATCTTGGTGTTCATCTTTTCTCCTGCGCGCATCTTAATTATTTAGTTGTATTATACAATTAATTTAATCTTGTTTTAAGTTTCATATAATCATATAACAAAATCAGACGTCCTTTATTTTGTTTTACATACATTAGACGGAGGGGGGAGGGGTTTGGTTTCAGAAAAGATAAAAAAGGAGCAGCGAATTTATCCCTTATCCGCTGCTCCCTGCTTATTTTCTGCTATATATTTCTGCAAGCCATGTATTATTGCCAATAATAATTTTATGACATATCATCTGCATTATGTATTATTGTCTGGCGTAAGTTTCACCTAATAGCAAGCTACCAGTTCATCTATACATTATACCACCAAGTCCACATGATTAAGTGTTCCAACTGCACCGGTGCTCTCCTTCAGATATATACCTGTCTTCTTAATCTCAGCATTGAGCTTGTTCTCATCATCCTTGAGACTGAACTGTGTATCTGCATTTCTGAGATAAATTGCTCCCACATCTGCATCCTTCAAATCAATCAGGCGGTCATTTCCATTCTCATCCTTTGTCCATACTTTAAGCTGTGAATATATGCTGTCATTCTCGTCAATCCAGCCATTTCCGTCCTCATCATACTCTGCCAAATCCTTAAATCCATCACCGCTCTTTGTTCCAAAAAGCTCAGAGCCATCATTGATTTTTCCATCGCCATTCTTATCCCAGGCAAGAAAACCTGAATCTTTTCCGGCAAAGGAAATCTCCTCCTCCTTGCCATCTGAATCCAAATCAAAGAAGAATTTCTGGTCGCTCACTGAGCCGATGTTGGTATCAAGATTTATCATAAGCGGGTCAGTCTTGATATAGTCCTGCACTTCAAGCATATCGCATTTTTCCATATAGGCTCTGGACATAGAAACCTCAACATTGAAATCAATGCTTCTGCCATCCGCAGTCTTTACTATACCGGTTGAGGCAAAGGTTGTGCTCTCAGTCTCTGTTCTAAAACCACTGCTGGCGGTAATTCTCTGCCATGTCGTACCCACGCCTGTTGTGCCAGCCTCAAGCTTGGCACTTGCTGCACTTGAGCTGACTTCACCATTGCCGCTTGTATCAGCCTTTGCGCCGCCAATCGAAAGCGAACCAAAGCTGATTGAAGCCGATGCCGATGCTCCAAAGGCTATGCTCTCCATATTCTTGTACTGGGCAGAACGCAAATCAAGCACACCGCTATTTTGGCTCGGTGACATCATATCCTTATCTGTCAGCTTCTTTCCACGCAGAATCTCAAGCATTTTCTTGAGCATCTTGATTTCCATATTATCGTCTCGTGGAATCGCATAATTGTTGCCCTTATTATTGGTGCGGATATGCTCTGCCATTTTTTCAAGTGCTCTCTGGTCGCTCTCCTGCTGACGCTTTTTAGCCTCTTCCTTCTGCTGGGTCTGGTAGTCTACCATTGCGTCCTTGACACTTTTACCCTCTGCTTCCTTGGATATTGTGAGGATAGCTCCAACTGCATTTTTTGATTTAGCCACCTCCATGGTCATAGATTCCTTATAGGTATAAGAATTCTCCTCATGTGCTGACCCCATAACAATAGAACTGCTTTGAATTTTCATATAGGACTCCTTTCCATATGAACCGATAAATCCGTTTGTCGGTGAAAACAATGTGTTGCTTAATTTCTATATCGGCAGATGTATGGGAAATTGTAAGGCTTAAATAAATAAGACGAAGTTTGATACCGGCCAGCACCTTTAACTGATTTCATTAGTAATTTATCACAACGGCTCTACAGTCCTCACATATAGAAGCTGCCACGCTAGTTCGATGACTTGGCTTCAAATCGGTTATCTTCACAAAACCTTCTGCATTTTTGGCATTAGCAAATACGCCCGGTACTTCGTTTGCAAAGCTGAACGCTCCGTCCTTACTGCTAAAAAGATAGCCATCTCTCATTTCTTTTCCACACTTCTGACACTTCATAGTATCTACCTCCCTATTCATCTACATTTTGCCGGCTTGATTTTAAAGCCTCCTGCATTCTTGTTTCAAAAGCTTCTGCTTTTACAAGGGCAATTCCTTCGTTCTCATCTCCGAGCACGACTAATCTGTCGCCTTCCTTGAGATTAAAGGTATCCCTTGCTTTTTTAGGTATCACAATCTGTCCCTTGCTTCCTATGGTAATTGTTCCCCACAGATGCTTGCCTACAGGAGCCGGTGGCAAGCTCATATCGCCAAGCTTCTCCTTTTGGTGAATCAGGGAATCAATCGTAATACCATAGAATTCTGCCAGCTTATCGCACTTGTCAATGTCCGGATATGTCTCTCCCTGTTCCCATTTTGAATAGGATTGTCTGGAAATTCCTATCACTTCCGCCACCTGCTCCTGGGTTAAGCCCTTCATATTGCGCAAAAGTATCAAATTGTCACTTAACATTCCTTCACCTCCCTGCTTGTAATTATTATACAATCAGGTATCTGGCTTTTCCACCATACAAGCTTGTCAGAAAAGTATAATTTGTGTTAAGTTAAACTGCGTTCTATTAATTCCATTAATTCAATCGTTTCTTGTGATTTTTCTGCACATAAAA
>URLU01000203.1 GCA_900548765.1 uncultured Lachnobacterium sp. | reverse complement strand
AAAAATGCGAAGTGAGTTATATCACTCATTTCGCATTTATCTTATTACTTCACGCACTTTATTTAATTTATGAGCGGTAATCAGCATTGATTTTTACATAATCGTAGGTCAAATCACAGCCCCAGGCTGCAGCCTCTGCCTCTCCTTCGTGCATATCTACAAACACTGTAACCTCATCCTCTTTCATGATTTTTACAGCAAAATCCTCGTCAAAATCAATCGGTGTGCCCCTGTCAAAGACCTGCAGCCTGCCAGCCCTGCTCTCAAAGAAAAGCTCCACATCATTCTGGTCAAACTGGGCTCCTGAATATCCCATAGCACAGAGGAAACGTCCAAAGTTTGCATCACAGCCGTATATAGCTGCCTTTGACAGATTAGAGCCTACGATTGCCCTTGAAAGAGTCCTTGCATCCTCCTTTGATTTGGCATTTACGACCTTTGCCTCAAAAAGCTTTGTTGCTCCCTCTCCATCTGAAGCCATTTTACGGGCTAAGAATCTGCATACAAAGAATAAAGCCTCCTTAAAGCTCTTATAGTCCTCATCCTTTGCGGTGATTTTATCATTTCCAGCCAGTCCGTTAGCCATCAGAATCAGGGAATCGTTTGTGGAGGTATCGCCGTCCACAGTAATCATATTAAAGGTATCTGCCACCACCTCGCGGAGGGCTTCCTGCATAAGCAGCTTGTCAATGCTCAAGTCGGTTGTGATAAAAGCCAGCATAGTACACATATTAGGGTGAATCATTCCAGATCCCTTTGACATACCGCCAAGAGTGACTTTTTTGCCTCCTGCCATAAAGCTTACAGCCACTTCTTTATTTACAGTATCCGTTGTCATTATTGCCTTTGACGCCGCTGTTCCAGCCCCCAGGCTGTCATCAAGAGTTTTACTCATGGCATTTATGCCCTTTACCAGCTTATCAACCGGAAGCTGCATGCCTATCACTCCTGTCGATGCCACAGCCACTGAATCATATGGCACTTTAAGACTGTCCTCTACAGCCCTTGCAGAAGCCTCACAGGCATCAAAGCCTTCTTTGCCTGTGCAGGCATTGGCAATACCAGAATTTATTACAACTGCATGTAATGGCTTTCCAGACTCTACAATCTGCATATCCCACTGCACACAGGCAGCCTTTACTACATTTGATGTAAATGTGCCGGCACACTCACATGGCTCCTTGGAAAAAACCATAGCCATGTCTGTCCTGCCGGAATATTTGATATTTGCCTCACAGCTTGCTGCTTCAAAGCCCTGTGCTGCTGTAACTCCACCCCTAATCTGTTCCACTTTTATCACTCCTTATTTAATCTCTTCCATAACACTCATGTATGCCGGACGAATAATCTTATTCATGCCGATTAACTCTTCAATTCTGTGGGCACTCCAGCCAACAATTCTTGCGATTGCAAAAAGTGGTGTGTAAAGCTCCATAGGAATACCCAGCATCTCATATACAAATCCACTGTAAAAATCCACGTTTGGACTTACACCCTTAAAGATATGTCTCTTCTCAGCAATCAGCTCCGGTGCAAGCTCTTCTATGAGGTTGTAGAGGTTCATCTCCTTATCCCGCTCTTTTACCACTGCAAGCTTTTCTACATAGCCCTTAAAGACTCTCTCTCTCGGGTCTGAAATAGAGTACACTGCATGTCCCATACCGTAGATAAGCCCCTTCTTGTCAAAGACCTCTCCATCAAGCATTCTGGCAAGATATGCCTTTACCTCATCCCTGTCGCTCCAATCCTTTACATTTGCCCTGATATCCTGCATCATTTCCATAACCTTGATATTGGCACCACCATGCTTTGGTCCCTTGAGGGAGGACATGGCAGCCGCTATAGCCGAATATGTATCTGTGCCAGCAGAGGTTACAACTCTTGTTGTAAAGGTAGAATTATTTCCGCCGCCATGCTCCATATGAAGCATAAGGGCTACATCCAATACCCTTGCTTCAAGCTGTGTGTATTTATTGTCCGCTCTCAACATTCTAAGGAAGTTCTCCGCGGTAGAAAGCTTTGAATCCGGTCTGTGAATGTACATGCTCTGGTCATTTTCATAATGATTGTAGGCATGATATCCATACACTGCAAGCATAGGGAATGTAGCAATGAGATTGATACACTGTCTGATATTATTTGCAACTGATGAATCCGATGTCAGATCATCATATGAAGCCAGCGTCAAAATACTCCTGGTCATAGAATTCATGATATCCTTTGATGGGGCCTTCATTATTACATCTCTTGTAAAGTTTGATGGGAGGGTCCTGCTCTTTCCAAGTACTCCTGCGAATTCCTTCTCCTCCTCAGGAGTCGGCATCTGTCCAAACAAAAGCAGATATGCTGTTTTTTCAAATCCAAATTCATCCGGACTTAAGCTCTTTATAAGATTCTGTACATTATATCCTCTGTACCATAATTCACCGTCACATGGCACGCTCTTTCCATTCTCATCATCCTTGAAGGATGTAATCTTTGAAATTGTGGTAAGTCCTGTAAGTACACCTTTTCCGTTTAAATCACGAAGTCCTCTGTTAACCCCATACTCAACAAAGAGATTATCCGATATAGTGTCGTTTGCAATACATAGTTCCTGTTTGCTTGCGGCATATGCTGCCAGTTCTTTCTTGGTCATTCGTCTCTCCTTTTCTGCTATTTTAGGATTAATCTTATCCTATTTGGCGATTAATTGCAATCAGCCTGCCAAAATTATTATACCACTGTACTATGTTAAATCAAAAAAGATTTTGAAAAGAATTATAAATATTTAAGAAACCATAGCCCTCGGTTCTGGATGGATAGACCTGCCCTTCCCTTCTCTCACAGCCTCTGGTGATAAAATATTTCACGTCCACAGAGTTTGCTCCCTGGGCTTTTCTCCTGTAGGCAAGCCATTCAAGTATCTGGGCAGAGGCTCCTGTGGTTATTGCGGCTGCCATAGATGTGCCTGTACGGGTGCCATAGCTTCCGTTTAACTCCTTTCCCATGATTTCCACCGCCGGTGCCACAAAGTCAGGCTTATAGCCTCCTCCTGCCTTAAATCCCCTGCCGGAATCAAGATAGACAGAATTATTTCCATTGTTATATCCTCCGACTGTTATAGGCACAGCCGCATCCGATGGACTTGTCATCGTAATATCAGGGTCAGACCTGATAAATACAGCGTTTTCCTTTAGCATGCCATTTGCCGGCAGCCAGATGTCATATATGCCTGTTATACTGTACTCCGGGAAAATTTTCAGGGTCCATATGCCCTTTGTGGGCTTTGTAAATCTTACAAATATAATCAAATCTCTAGTCTGTCTTCCGGTGTAATTATAGTCAATACTGACTGTGGTATTTTCAAATATGAATACATGTTCCATGCTGTAAGAGCCTGAATCCGGGCTTCTGGGCCAGATTTCCCCTGTTGGTGACTGTATTGAAAGCCACACAAGCTCCGGCGCCTGACACCAGCACTCCAGATAAAATCCCTCACTATCATTGTCCAGATTAATCTCCACCCTCTCCGGTTCCAGCACAGACTGCGCCCTGCCCCTGAAATGGTGCTTTGCCAAAGCCTCATTTCCTGCTGCAAGCACCACAGCATGCATAAGGTCTGCTGCAACGCTGTTTAGATAATCGCACAAAAATCCATTGCCATTATGATTGCCATTATTAGTCCCCATCCCAAGGCATATGGCAAGAGGCAGCTTAAGCTCTGCAGCCTTTCTTTCGCAATAAGAAACCGCCAGCATTATGTCACTCTCTGCATAGATTCCCTCTTCATTATCCGGTATGTAGAAAAACTGCCTGAGCTCACTGTCCGCAGGTTTAAGCTTTACCACGATAAGGCTTGCTTCCGGTGCTGCCCCAACAAAACCATTTACAGGATCCTCCCTGCCGCAGGCCACGCTGGCAAGAAAGGTTCCATGTCCATTAGTATCCTGTGGTATGACCACATCACTGCTGCCACTCTCGTTTGTCCTGTTTGCATTGTCTATATCTGCATTTGTGTAC
>URLU01000202.1 GCA_900548765.1 uncultured Lachnobacterium sp. | reverse complement strand
GTAAATGCAGATGCGGTGCTGGGAAATGATGGGAGAGCTGCAAAGAAAATCTGCAGGAAGCTTCTTAAAAATATGGATGTGGACATAATTGCAAGCGACAGCCACAACACAAGTACGCGAGTAAATAACCTTGCAAAGTGCTATGATTATGTGGTAAAAAAATACGGTAGTGATTATGCTGATTTACTTTTTAAGCAAAATCCAGCCAGAATTGTTACAGATTCATGACATGGTCAGACCAGATAAAAAGATATACATAAAGGTGACAAGATGGACAAGCAATACGATTTAGACAACGAAATAGAGATAGACTTAAAAAGCCTTTTACTGCAGCTTCTCTCCAGTTGGAAGATAATATTTCTGGCAGCAGTGATAGCAGGGGGACTGGCATATGCCTACAGCAGTTTTCTGGTTGTGCCCCAGTATGAATCTACATCAGAGCTCTATGTACTCACCAAGAGCACATCTATCACAAGCCTTGCGGATATCCAGACAGGTTCATCACTTACCAATGACTACATAGTTATCGTAAAAGGCCGCCCGGTACTGGATCAGGTAATTACAAACCTGCAGCTTAATGAGAGCTACAAGACCCTGTATAGTAGGGTTTCGCTGGAGAATCCATCCAATTCACGAGTGCTTAAGATAACAGTCACAGATGCAGACCCCAATATGGCAAAGGCTATAGCCGATGAGGTGGCAGATGTTGCATCAGCATATATTGCGGAGAAGATGGAGCAGGATCCGCCAAACATTATCCAGAAGGGATATGCAGATGGACAGCCTGTAAGCCCAAATGTTATCAAAAATACAGCCCTTGGAGTGATGGCAGGACTTGTGCTTTCAATGGCGGTCATAGTGCTTACCAGCCTCTTCAACGATACAATCACCACTCCTGAAGATGTGGAGAAGAAGCTTGGACTCAATGTACTTGGCACCCTGCCGCTGGAGGAGAGTGAGGCTGATGACTACACTCCAAAGAAAAAGAAGAAAAGGAAGGGGAAGAAATAAGTCATGGAAACAGTTAGCTTCGGGAAAATTAAAGAGCAAAGCTATACCATGAAGGAATCCCTTCGAGCTTTGAAGACAAACATACAGTTTTGCGGTGACGATATTAAAACAATATTGATTACAAGTGCAGTTCCAAATGAAGGAAAAAGCACTGTGGCACTCGACCTCGCCCGCTCTCTCACAGAGTCAGGCAAGAGGGTGCTTTTGATAGATACAGATATGAGAAAGTCCGTATTTGTCGGGCGGCTGAGAGCCAGCGCGGCAAGTGGTGGAGAGATATGCGGTTTGTCCCATTATCTGTCAGGTCAGAGAAAGCTGGAGGATGTTCTCTACGGAACAGAAATCCCAAGACTTTTTATGATTTTTGCAGGACCATCAGTGCCAAATCCTACAGAGATTCTCGAAAAAAATTACTTCGATGAATTGTTAAAATTTGGACGAGAGCACTTCAACTATATTATTATGGACTGTGCGCCTCTGGGAGCCGCCATTGATGCGGCGGTTGTTGCAAAGCATTGCGACGGAGCCATTCTTGTAGTGGCACAGGGCATGGCAAGCGGCAGAATGATTCTGTCAGCCAAGAAGCAGCTGGAGGTATCAGGCGTCAGAATCCTTGGAGCAGTCCTTAACAAGGTAAAGGCAAAGAAGAATGGCCATGCCAATGGCTATTATGGCAATTATTATGGCAGCTATTATGGTAAGGAAGGATCAGAGTGAGAAAATCAAGGTCAGGTTCAGATTTTTCACAAAAATTGAATAACATAATGTTTTTTCTTGCCGGAGTTCTGGCAGTAGTACTAATCGGTGTGATTGTGATTGGTCAAAAGACCAAGGCTGAAAATGCCGGATATGTGCAGGAACAGCCGGTAAACAATGTGGTGCAGTCCACTGAGGCAGAGGAGAAGTGGCAGGAAGGAACCATCCAGTACAATGGCAGAAATTACAAATACAACAATAATGTAAAAACCTACCTCCTGATGGGAGTAGACAAGGATGGTGTAGTGGAGACCGCCAGGGATGGAATCAGCGGCGGTCAGTCCGATGCTATTTTCCTCCTGGTTGCAGATACAGAGAAAGAGGAGATGAACATAATTTCCATCAACAGAAACACCATGACCGGCATCCAGGTCTATGACAAGGATGGCAATAAGGTGGGCAAAATCAGAGCCCAGCTTTGCTTGCAGCACGGATACGGTGATGGTAAAAAGCTAAGCTGCAACAGGTCAGAGGATGCGGTGTCAGAGCTCTTTGACAATATCCCAATCAGCGGATATATGGCTATAAATATGGGAGCTATTCCATACATCACAGACGCTGTTGGAGGTGTCAGGGTAACAGTGATGGATGATTTGACAGATTCCGGCAGGGGAGTAAACCTTGTGGCCGGAGAGGAAAAGGTCTTAAACGGAGACGAGGCCTATGTATACATCAGAAAGCGTGAAACAGAGACCTTTGGAAGCGCAGATGAGCGCCTGAGAAGACAGGAGCAGTTTATCACAAGCTTTATCACAGCACTTAACACAAGCAGTATTGAAAGAGAGAGCCAGGCAGTGGCTATATACAATGCCGTCTCAGATTATCTGGTAACAGATGTGGATTTTGAGACTCTGGTTGAGACTCTTTTAGGATATAAATATACAGAAGACAATATGTACACAGTTCCCGGCGAAACAGTTCAGGGAAGTGAGTTTGAGGAATTTTACCCGGATGAGGATGCCTTGGAAGACCTCATCATTCATATGTTCTACAAGGAAGTAGAATAGTTAACCAACAATGGTATCTGGTGTGCAAACACTTGATATAGACCACATGTAATATTAGGGAAAGGAGGAAAAGGACTCATGAAGAAAAAAATGGCAGGATTACTTGCGGCACTTATGGTTCTGGTAATGGGAACTACTACAGTTTTTGCAGCGGTTTCACCAACCACAGAGACACTCAAAGATAATATAAAGGACGCAACCAGCACATCCGGAGATGCTGAGTACTCAGTTGTATTAGATACAGTTTCTGATACGGTTAAGACAGCAGCTTATGAAGAAGCTGTCAAGGCAGAGACAGTGCCTGCAAACGAAGAATCATCTGCGACAGTCCTTGCACTGGCTGAGGTCTCAATCCCTGATTTATCAGAGACACAGGTCTCAAAGGGTGTAACACTTACTTTTGGAGTTAACGGAGTTAACCCAGGAGACAACGTTTATGCGCTTCATCAGAAAAAGGATGGTACATGGGAAGTCTGCCCGACTATTGTGGGAAAGGATAAGGTTACTGTGACTTTATATTCTCTTTCTCCAATAGCAATCGTCAAGTACGATAATGGCCGCAAGATTACTACTAATCAGGTGATAAACGGCAAAGATGGTGCAGATGGTAAGGATGGTACTGATGGAAAAGACGGTACTGACGGCAAAGATGGTACTAACGGAATTAATGGTACAAATGGCACCAATGGTTCTGATGGAACAAATGGTACCAATGGAATCAATGGTACAAATGGCAAAGATGGTGTAAATGGCAAAGATGGTAAGGATGGAGTTGTTATAAACAACTACTACACTACTGGCGGCGCAACCGGTACTACATCTAACGCTTCAAATGCAACATCACCTAAAACTGGCTCTTCTCTTCCAGTTTTACCAATTGCTGCTGTGCTCACCCTAATGGGTATTGCAGTATGCGGAAAGAAAACACATAGCCTTTAAAGGAATAAAGGTAGATTCGAATCTTTTGTGAACATGTGGTAACGTGTGTTTTCCCTATAGGATGCAAAGCATCTGCAGGAGCCTGTTAAAGGCTTCTGCCGGGGGCACACAATTTATATCCCAGTTATAACTGGGATATATGCACAGCGAGGATTGCGGAGCTGCTGATATGAAGCATGTCTGCTAAAGCAGACCAGTGGCTCGCAGCAATATTTGCAGGCAAATCTTGAATTATGAGTTGAGGGTGCAAAATGAACAAGAAGAAATCTGGAGACATATATAAAATAATTTGCATAATTTTATTGGTTATTCTCATCGGAATTGTTGCTGTGTGGGG
>URLU01000201.1 GCA_900548765.1 uncultured Lachnobacterium sp. | reverse complement strand
CGCCGAGACAGGACTTACCATGGCAGAATATTTCCGCGATGAGAAGCATCAGAACGTGCTTTTATTCATTGATAATATTTTCCGTTTCACACAGGCAGGTTCTGAGGTATCTGCTTTGTTAGGACGTATGCCATCAGCCGTAGGTTATCAGCCAACACTTGCAACTGAGATGGGTGAATTACAGGAGCGTATTGCTTCTACAAAGAATGGTTCTGTAACATCAGTACAGGCTGTATATGTGCCTGCCGATGACCTGACTGACCCAGCTCCGGCTACAACCTTTGCCCATCTGGATGCTACAACTGTATTGTCCAGAAAGATTGTAGAACAGGGTATTTATCCAGCCGTTGACCCACTGGAGTCAAGCTCACGTATCCTTGAGCCTGATATTGTAGGGGAAGAGCATTACCAGGTTGCCCGTAAGGTGCAGGAAACACTGCAGAAGTACAAGGAATTACAGGATATCATCGCAATCCTCGGTATGGAGGAATTGGCAGACGAGGACAAGGTTCTGGTATATCGTGCCAGAAAAATCCAGAAGTTCTTGTCCCAGCCATTTCATGTAGCGGAAAACTTTACAGGAATTCAGGGTGTATATGTACCTTTAAAGGAGACAATCCGTGGATTTAAGGCAATCATTGATGGTGAGATGGATGAATATCCGGAAAATGCATTCTTTAACGTAGGAACCATTGAAGACGTCATGGAAAAAGCAAAAAGCATGCAGTAGGGTATAGCAGCAGACAGCCGCATGTTAATGGTAAAATACCGGAAAGGTGAAAAGCAATATGGCAGCCAATACATTTTATTTGAAAATCATATCTGCTAATCGTGTGTTTTATTCCGGAAGATGTCGTTCTTTAATTGTACCGGAATATGATGGACAGAAAGAAATTTTGGCACATCATGAAGACATGATTATAGCAATTGATGAAGGTGAGATGCGTTTTCAGCCGGAGGGAACAGCCAACTGGGAATATGCAGTTGTTGGAATGGGATTTGTGGAGATCATGAACAACCGTGTTACCCTTCTGGTGGAGACAGCAGAAAGACCAGAGGAAATTGATGTTGCCAGGGCACGTGAAGCCAAGGAGAGAGCAGAGGAGCAGCTTCGTCAGAAACAGAGTATTCATGAATACTATCACTCAAGAGCTTCTCTCGCCAGGGCTATGGCAAGACTTAAGGCCACATCAGGAAAATAAAAATAGCCAGACTTAGCACATGATGGAAGACTTTTGGTGGTAAGTCAGAACAAATAAAAGCTGACCGGATTAAATCCAGTCAGCTTTTTTGTAAGCCAGAGTCATCTTGTTTTATTTACAGACTGCCTTCCTCTTCAAGAGTATCCTCGTCATCAACGATTCCGGCAACAGCTCCGGAAACAGCTCCGATAACTGCGATAAGAGCAACAATAATTACGATTAAAATAAATATGAAAAACCATACTAAGAATCCACCACTTGTCATGTCATATCTCCTTTATCTAAACCTGATTTCAAGTCCTTTTATATATAAAACATTCTATCACACTCAATATTTTCTGCAAGATGTTTCAATTATAAAAAATATATTAAAAAATCAAGTGCTGACTTGCAACGGAAATCTGACGGAGTATAATCTTTATTATCTTATTGACCGACCAGTCGGTCGGGATGCTTATAGGCAATTATCTATTGCCACTTATAGAATCAGGAGGAAATTATGTTTTCAAAGTACAGTGTAAAGAAACCCTACACCGTGTTAGTGGGAGTTATACTGGTTATCGTGCTTGGCATAGTATCATTGTACAAAATGACAACTGACTTACTGCCGGATATGAGTTTTCAGTATGCACTTATCATCACGACAGATGTGGGAGCAAGCCCGGAGGAGGTAGAGACAGACGTTACAGCGCCGGTTGAGTCAGCGATGGCAACCACCTCAAATATCAAAAATGTAAGCTCCATGTCTTACAACAGCTATTCAATTGTAACCTGTGAATACGAGCAGAATGCAAACATGGATTCTGTCGTTATTGAGATACAGCAGGAGCTGGATCAGTTATCTGCCAGCTGGGACGACTCCATAGGAAGCCCTGTGATTATGCAGATTAACCCGGATATGCTTCCAATTGTCATGGCGGCAGTTGATGTCAAGGGCATGGATTCATCCCAGATTACAGACTATGTGGAGAATGAGCTTATCCCAAGTATTGAGAGTATAGAGGGTGTTGCCTCTGTAAGTGCCACTGGTGAGCTTAAGGAGAGTGTACAGGTTACACTCAATCAGGACAAAATTGATGCCCTGAATGAGAAAATACAGTCTGCCATTGAAGCAAAATTCAGTGATGCAGAGAGCCAGATGGACAGCGCTACATCCCAGATTGAAAGTGGTCAGAATGCTATAAGCAGTGCCAAGGACCAGCTTTCAGATGGCATAGACTCAATAAATGAGAAAAAGACTGAGCTTCTTCAGACTCAGACAGATTTAGAAAATCAGCTCGCAGAGCTTAAGACTCAGAGAGACTTATTAAATACTGTAAAATCAGGAATTGACAGCTTTGTATACAAGAATGCGGATGCTGCATCAGGAGAGTTTTCTGATAGCTACAGCCAGCTTGTAAATGCAGAAAACGGCATAGCCCAGCTTGACCAGGCAATCGAGCAGATGAAGAGCCTTGGACTTGATGACAGCAGTTCACAGGTTCAGGAGCTGGCAGCCCAGAAGGCGGCTGCCCAGTCAGCGATTGACACAGCAAATGCCCAGCTTGCATCACAGTTTGGACAATTGTCCACTATGGGAATAACCATAACCACATACAAGGATTTACCGGCTGCAAGTGCTTCTGTGTCAGGAACAATAGCACAGGTAAATGCAGGAATAAGTGCGATTGAGACAGGACTTTCCCAAATCGAGGAAGGCAAGCTGTCATTATCAGATGCCCTCGACACAATAAATTCCCAGGCAGCACTGGGAGCAATCGACATAGGACAGCAGTCTGCCCAGCTTGCAATAGCTGCTGACTCCTTGGAGGATGCAAAGTCACAGCTTGATGAGAAAAAGGACTCAGCCCTTGACCAGGCAGACCTTAACACTGTTTTATCAATGGATACACTTTCATCAATTCTGACTGCCCAGAATTTCAGTATGCCGGCAGGCTATGTGAATGCAGAGGATGGAACCCAGTATATTGTTAAAATCGGTGACACAGTTGACTCTATAGATGATTTGAAAAACCTTGTCCTGATGGATATGGGACTTGATGGGGTAGATGCAATTCGTGTGTCGGATGTGGCAGATGTAGAGATTGTTGATAACTCAGGCGAGTCATATGCTGTTGTAAACGGCAGCCCGGGAATAATCCTCTCTCTGGAAAAGCAGACAGGCTATTCAACAGGTGATGTAACAGACAGAGTCCTGGATAAGTTTGATGCACTTGAAGCTGAAAACGAAAATCTCAATATATCTGTGCTTATGAATCAGGGTGTATACATTGATTTAGTTGTGGATAGTGTAGTGCAGAATATGATTGTCGGTGCAATACTCGCCGTAATTGTGCTTATACTTTTCCTTAAGGATATAAAGCCTACAATAGTAATTGCATGTTCAATCCCGCTTTCTGTAATTGCAGCAGTAGTAATCATGTATTTTACAGGAATAACGTTAAACGTAATCTCAATGTCGGGACTTGTGCTTGGCATAGGCATGCTGGTTGATAACTCTATAGTTGTAATAGAAAATATCTATCGTCTGAGAGGAGAGGGATATTCCATAAAAGAGGCTGCTGTAGAGGGAGCCAGTCAGGTGAGTGGAGCTATTGTAGCTTCCACACTCACAACAGTTAGTGTGTATGCACCGATTATTTTTACAGAGGGTATTACCAGACAGCTCTTTGTGGATTTGGCACTTACAATAGCATTTACACTGATAGCAAGCCTTGTAGTGGCACTTACATTTGTGCCAGCCATGGCGTGTGGAGTATTGAAAAAGACAAAGGAAATCAAGCACCCATGGTTTGATGCCATGAAAAGTGCCTATGGAAAATTCCTTGAGTTCTGCCTGAGATTTAAGCCGCTTGTATTTATCGCAGC
>URLU01000200.1 GCA_900548765.1 uncultured Lachnobacterium sp. | reverse complement strand
CAACTACTGTGGTGGATACAAGAATCTGGATTTCATTTCTGGCAAACTGCTCCATAACCTTGTTTTTGGCATCACTTTTCATCTTACCATTTAAGACACCGATTTTCACATCAGCATCAAAATATTCCTTAATAGCTTTGGAGTAATCAGCCACATTCTCTCCCTCGGAATTTTCGCTGGCTTCAACCAAAGGACATATAATATATGCCTGATGGCCTTCCTTTATCTGGTTTGCGATAAAATCATAGGCTTTTGGTCTGTAACACTGATTTACAACGCAGTTTTTGATAGGCTTTCTCCTTGCCGGCACCTGATTGATTACGGAAATATCCATATCCCCATATATGATTATGGCAAGGGTTCTTGGAATCGGTGTGGCACTCATTACCAGTATATGAGGCCGGCTGCTTCCCTTTTCAGAAAATGTATCTCTCTGCTTTACGCCAAAACGGTGCTGCTCATCTGTTATGACAAGGGCAAGGTTGTCGTAGACTGCCTTTTCCTGAATTAGGGCATGGGTTCCTATAATCATGGCATTGGGATAGAGCTGCATTCTCTCATAGGCATCCCTCTTCTGCCTGGCTGTCATTGAACCTGTAAGCAGAATCACCGGTATATCCAGTCCAAAATACCGGCACTGGCTGACAAAGGTCTCATAGTGCTGTTTTGCTAAAACCTCAGTAGGAGCCATAATGGCAGACTGATAACCGCTTGCTGCAGCCCATGCCATTGTTAAAAAAGCTACAATCGTCTTTCCTGAGCCCACATCTCCCTGAATCAGCCTCTGCATAGCGTAATCGCTCTTCATGTCAGCTATAATCTCTGAAATAGTCTTAAGCTGGGCTTCTGTCAGTGGAAATTGCAGCTTGTCTATTAAGTCATAGACCATCTTTTCAGGACAGAAATCAAAGCTGTTTTTTTCTTTTATCTGCTTTTCCTTCTGATACTGCATACCCATTATAAAGAGGAAAAACTCGTCAAATACCAGACGTTTTCTGGCTTCAATCAGGGCATCCATGCTGTCAGGAAAATGAATCTGCTTTATAGCATAATTGTAATCGCACAGGGCATTTTCAGCCTTAATTCCTGCTGGCAGATGGTCAGTAAAGAGTTCCTCGTCATTTAAGGCTGTCCTTATAGTCTTTGCAATCAAGTTGTTTGACACCTTGGCTGTAAGCGGGTATATGGGCTGTAAGGTGTTCTCTATGAGAGAGTATTTCTCTGTACTATAAATCTCTGGATGCTCCATGGTATATTTTCCAGAGCTTATTCTGATTTTGCCGTAAAACACAAAATGTTTTCCTACAGCCAGCTCGTTTTTTATATAGGGAGCCCTGAACCATACAAGCTCTATCATGTGGCCTGTGCTTCCAATATGAAGTACTGTAACCGACATGCTTCTTGTCTTTTTAACCACAGCACTTGAAGTGATGATGGCATGAACAGCATACATATGCCCTTCTTCAAAACCTTCATACTCATTTATGTCTTTGATTTCAGGAAAAAGTATATAATTTCGGGGAAAATGAAGGAGTATATCACCTACGGTGTATACTCCTAATTTTGTAAATGAATCTTTAGTTTTCTCCCCTATTCCTTTTATCTCGGTGATAGGTGAATTAATATTCATATTTGCTCCTGTTTACTCTACAGAAATTACAAAGTAATAGATTGGCTGTCCGCCATCATTTATCTCAACCTCTACGTCAGGATATTTTGCTTCGATGAGAGCACCAATCTCAGCTGCCTTCTCCTCGCTCGAATCACTTCCGTAGTAAATGCTTATGATTGCAGAATCCTCGTCTACCATCTGGTCAACCATGTCAAGGGTTGTAGCCTTTAAGTCTTTTCCTACAGAAAGAATAGCCTTATCGCCAATTCCCATATAGTCATCCTGCTTAATAGTCTTTCCGTCAATCTCAGTGTCACGGACAGCGTATGTCACCTGACCTGTCTTGACGTTCTCAATCTCAGCCATCATTGTGCTCTTGTTCTCATCCGCAGTGTAATCCGGGATGAAGTTTACAAGGGCTGTAATTCCCTGTGGAATAGTCTTGGTTGGGATAACGATAATTTCCTTGTCCTCAACCAGTGAAGCTGCCTGATTTGCAGCCATGATAATATTCTTGTTGTTTGGAAGAATGAAAATATGGTCTGCATTTACATTGTCAATAGCTGTAAGCATATCCTCTGTACTTGGGTTCATGGTCTGACCACCTTCGATGAGGTAATCAACCCCTAAGCCCTTAAAAATTTCATTCATTCCCTCGCCAATTGATACAGAAATAAATCCCATATCCTTGCGCGGCTCATCCTTCTTTGGCTTTTCTGCTTTATTTTCAGCTTCCTGAGCCTTTGCAAGCTTCTCAGCGTCCTTTATAAGCCTCTCCTCGTGTTCCTCACGCATATTATCAATCTTGATTTTGCTTAAAGCACCATGTGTAAGGGCTTTCTGAATAGCAAGACCAGGATCATTAGTATGTACGTGAGTTTTAACGATTTCATCATCAGCTACAACCACGATTGAATCACCTAATGACTCAAGGTATGCCTTGTATTCTCCTACTTCCTTGTCAGACATTGGTCTGTCAAGCATTATGATAAACTCAGTACAATATCCAAATTTGATATCAGCCTCTGCTGTTGTCTCTACCTTGGCTGCATTGCCTGTGCTCTCTGTCTCAAATGCAGAGTAGTCTATCTCTCTGCCATTTAAAGCATCCAGACAGCCCTTGAGCACCTGCATAAGACCCTGTCCGCCGGAGTCCACCACGCCGGCCTGCTTTAATACAGGAAGCATTTCTGGGGTCTGGCTCAATACATAGTCAGCGTGCTTTATGATTTCCTCACAAAATACGCATAAATCTTCTGTCTCATCTGCTATCTCAAGCGCCTTGTCAGCAGCACCCTTGGCAACTGTAAGAATTGTTCCTTCCTTTGGCTTCATAACAGCCTTGTAAGCTGTCTCAACAGCCTTCTGAAATGCCTCACACACGATAGAGACATCTAACTCATCATAGGTCTTTATAACCTTACAAAAGCCTCTGAAAAGCTGTGAAAGGATAACACCTGAGTTACCTCTGGCTCCTCTTAAAGAGCCTGATGATATAGCCTTTGCCAGCTCAGCCATGGTCGGATTTGAAAGAGCATTAACCTCTTTTGCTGCCGACATGATGGTCATAGACATGTTTGTTCCTGTATCTCCATCCGGAACTGGGAAAACATTGAGTTCGTTTATCCATTCTTTTTTGGAATCTAAGTTCATTGCTCCTGCAATAAACATCTTAGACAAGAGCTCTGCATTAATACTTTTGACTTCCACTTACTTAATCCTCCTTAATCAATCACACGAACACCTTCGACGTAGATGTTTATCGTTTTGATTTTTAATCCAGTAAAAGATTCCACCTTATACTTCACAGTTTCAATAAGATTTTCTGATACTGTGCTAATACTGATACCATAAGAAACGATTACATGAAAATCAATATTGATTTCATTATCTGCATCAATTGTTACATTGATTCCATGATTAAGGTAATCTTTCTTTAAAAGCTTTACGAGACCGTCTTTCATATTTACAGCAGCCATTCCTACTATTCCGAAGCACTCTACCGCTACAGAACCTGCATAAGTCGAAATAACGTCCTCATCAATTAAAATCTGTCCTAACTGGGTATCCATTTGTCCCTTCATAATCAAATACCTCCAACATTTTGTGACGTAGATAATGTTATTATACCCAATTTTGTATAAAAAGCAAATATTTTTATATTTTGTTCTTGCATTATTAATTCCAATCTGATAGAATACATTATGTTGTGAGCTCATGTATTATATTTTGAGCTTAATGAAATGCAAGGAGGTGCAATAATATGGCAAAATGTGCAATTTGTGAAAAAGGCGTTCATTACGGAAACAACGTAAGTCATTCTCATAGAAGATCTAATCATGTTTGGAAATCAAACATTAAGAAAGTTTCATGCAAGGTTAACGGAGTACCACAGAAATTATACGTTTGTACTTCTTGTTTAAGATCTGGCAAAGTTGAGAGAGCTTAGTCTTTTTAATTTA
>URLU01000199.1 GCA_900548765.1 uncultured Lachnobacterium sp. | reverse complement strand
CAGCGACAACTTCTATATCTTAGCAAACTCTTTCGTGTTTGTCAAGAACTTTTTTATTTTTCTTTGTCGACTCAAGCTCTCCAAATCAATGCGGCTCACGAGTCAGCTTCTGTATAATATCACCCTTATACTCTAATGTCAACAGATAAATCCTCTTTTTGCTAAAGACGTAAAACTTGTCGCTTTTTGTCGAATTTTCTAAATTGTCTATATATTCAGTTTATTATATACAATTTAATCATTTCATTACTTTATTGCTTCCAATGCTTCCCTTACATTTGCAACGCCAATCAATTTTATACCTTCTGTATTTCCAATAGCTTTCTTGCAGACCTTTGGCAGAATGCATGTATCAAATCCTAACTTTCTAGCCTCTGTTACCCTCTGTTCTGCCATTGTGACAGCTCTGACTTCTCCACTTAGCCCTACTTCGCCAAAGCAGATTGTCCTTTCAGGAACTACAATATTGAGCTTGCTGGATAAAATCGACAACACGATTCCCAAATCAATTGCCGGCTCATTCATTTTTATACCACCAGCAATGTTTATATATGCATCGCAATCCGACAGTTGTATGTTAAGCCTCTTTTCAAGAACCGCCATCAAAAGATTTACTCTATTATAGTCTACGCCTGTTGCCGTTCTCCTCGGATTATTAAAAAAGCTATGGCATACCAGTGCCTGTATCTCTAGCAGAATGGACCTGGTTCCTTCTATTGAACATGTAACAATAGAGCCTGATGCGTCCTGTGGTTTTCCGCTCAGCATGTATTCAGAAGGATTTTCCACTTCAACAAGTCCTTCATTCCGCATCTCAAATACACCAATTTCATTAGTAGAACCAAATCTGTTTTTGACACCCCTTAACACCCGATAAGATTCGTGTCTGTCCCCTTCAAAATACAGCACCGTATCAACCATGTGCTCCAAGACTCTCGGTCCGGCAACAACGCCTTCCTTTGTCACATGTCCTACGATAAAAATAGATACATTCATCCCCTTGGCTATCTGCAACAAAACTCCGGTAGATTCCCTGACCTGAGATACACTGCCCGGCGCAGAAGCTACATTTTCATTAAACATGGTCTGAATTGAGTCTATTATCACGATTTGAGGTTTTCGCTTTTCAATAACTCCCTTTATAGTATCAAGATTGGTCTCGCACAAAAGCTCCAGATTATCATTGAAGCTGCCTATTCTCTGGGCTCTGATTTTAATCTGTTGGAGAGACTCCTCTCCTGATACATATAAAACTGGCAAATTCTGGTCCGACAAATTCTTGCATACCTGCAATAACAATGTAGATTTTCCTATTCCAGGATCTCCTCCCACAAGTACAAGAGAGCCGCTGACTACACCTCCTCCGAGTACTCTGTCCAACTCTCCGATTCGCGTTGTTGTCCTGTCAGTCTCTGAAAACTCCACCTTTGATAAGGGTACCGGTACTGCCTCTGTCACAGAAGCCTTCATTTTGCCAATATTTCCTGCTGCTTTTTTGTCAACTATCTCCTCAACAAATGTATTCCATTCCTTACACCCCGGACACTGTCCCATCCATTTGGTAGATTCATATCCACATTCTTGACAAAAATATACTGTTGTTTTACCTTTAGCCATAAATTCTCCCATAAAATACTCAAGCCCGGCTATATGCCGGGCTTGTGCTCAATTAAATAATTACTTTTTCTCTACTTTGATTGTAACAGACTCTGCGCCCTGAAGCTCTACACTAAGACTAAGCTTGCCTCCAAGATTTGTTTTCATAACACCCGCAGACTCTCCGTCTATAGAGATTTCATACTCATCATCCTCTTCCAGCCCTAATGTAATCTGTGCATCTTCTGGTCCATCAACTGAAAACTCAACAGTTTTCTCATTCTCTCTGTAGTTGCTTACAGCAGTTCCCGGAACAGACTCATAAACGAACATTCCGTTTCTCTCAAGCTTTGTAATCTCTTTAAAAGTCTTTACTTTGTAGATATCTCCATTATATTCAAAATTGTCCAATTTAGCCTTTGCTGATAATGTATAATCTCCAAAACTAATACTTCCATTATCTTCTTTGCGAATCAATTCACTTATTGCAGCCATTTTTATCCTCCCGTGACTTTCAAGTTTGATACGATAATTATAATTCTATTTTCCTATTACAGTCAACGAAATTTCTTTATTTTTAGTAGAAATAACAGCCTCATTTCCTGTTTTCAATTTTCCTGCAATTATCGCCTCTGATAATCTGTCTTCTATCTCTTCTTGTATTTTTCTCTTAAGTGGTCTTGCACCATACTTTTTGTCATAAGATTTATCTACAATCAGAGCCTTTGCGCTGTCCTTTACAGTCAGCTTTATACCAAGCTGCTCCTCGCATCGCTTCTCAAGCTCTTTTACCAGCAGAGTGACAATTTTCTTCATATCATCCTTATTAAGTGTTCTGAATACAATTATCTCATCTATTCTGTTAAGAAATTCAGGTTTAAATATCCTCTTAACTTCTTCCATAACACTATTTTTCATAACCTCATGGTCATGCTTCTCGTCATCCTGACTGCCAAAACCCAGCTTCTTAGGCTCTATAATCGCGGATGCCCCGGCATTTGAAGTCATAATAATTATTGTGTTCTTGAAGTCTACCAGACGCCCCTGTGAATCAGTAATTCGTCCATCATCCAGTACCTGTAACAAAATGTTAAACACATCCGGATGTGCCTTCTCTATCTCATCAAACAATATTACAGAAAACGGATTCCTTCTGACCTTTTCCGAAAGCTGTCCGCCATCGTCATGACCTACATATCCTGGTGGTGAGCCTATCATTTTTGATACACTATGCTTTTCCATGTACTCAGACATATCAACTCTAATCATAGCCTCTTCCCTGCCGAAGACAGCCTCTGCCAATGCCTTTGACACCTCAGTCTTACCTACACCAGTTGGGCCTAAGAAAAGGAAAGAACCAATAGGTCTCTTAGGATCCTTTAATCCTACACGTCCTCTTCTCACCGCTTTTGCAACCGCAGTTACTGCCTCTTCCTGACCTATTACACGCTTATGCAGTGTATTCTCAAGCTTAGCCAGTCTGGAGGCCTCATTTTCTGTCAGCTTGCTTACCGGAATTTTTGTCCATCCAGCCACAACTTCAGCTATTTCATTTTCACCCACTACAGGAGTTTTAGATTTAGCCACTTTTCTGTTTTTGCCTATCTGTTTTTCTACTTCCTTATCAAGCTGTTCCTTTTCTTCCCTGAGTTCTTTGGCTTTCTCTATATCTCCTGCTTTCAGGCAATCCTCTATCCGTTCCTCAAGTTCTATTGTCTCTTCCTTGAGCTCTGAGAGACTATCTGCATTTTTAATACCCTTTAATCTAAGCTTTGCAGCTGCTTCATCCATCAAATCAATTGCCTTGTCCGGCAGGAATCTGTCATTGATATATCTGCTGGAAAGAGATACTGCTGCCTCGATTGCCTCATCACTTATTTTGACATTATGGTGCTTCTCATACAGACCTCTAAGTCCTTTTAATATTTCAACAGTCTCTTCATTCCCCGGTTCCTCTACCATAACTGGCTGAAATCTCCGCTCAAGAGCTGCGTCTTTCTCTATATATTTGCGATACTCATCAATCGTTGTTGCACCAATAACCTGCACCTCTCCTCTTGCCAGTGCCGGTTTAAGAATATTCGATGCATCAAGAGCCCCCTCTGCACCTCCTGCTCCAATTATTGTGTGCAGCTCATCAATGAAGAGAAGCACATTTCCAGACTGGCTCACTTCATTAATTACCTTTTTGATTCTTTCCTCAAACTCGCCCCTGTACTTCGACTTTGCCACCATCCCAGACATATCTAAAGATACAACTCTTTTGTCTGCTATTATCTCAGGCACAGAACCATTTGCAATATTTTGCGCTATCCCTTCAACAATAGCTGTTTTTCCAACCCCTGGTTCGCCTATAAGGCAAGGATTATTCTTGCCTCGTCTGCATAATATCTGTATTACTCTTTCTGTCTCTGCTTTTCTGCCTACAACAGGATCAAGCACTCCATCGCGTGCCATCTGTGTCAGGTCTCTTGAATAC
>URLU01000198.1 GCA_900548765.1 uncultured Lachnobacterium sp. | reverse complement strand
CTATAAGGCAAAGCACGATTGCTTCTATGATAAACTGCATTCTTATTATCCTTGCCTTGGCTCCAAGTGCCATCCTGACACCGATTTCCCTGGTTCTCTCTGTGATGGAAACCAGCATGATGTTCATAACACCTACACCGCCCACAATAAGCGAGATTGCCGCAATCGCTGATATTGCCACTGTGATTACATTTATTACAGTATTAATCATTCCAAGGTCTGACTGCATATTATATGCGGTTACAGTCCAATTTTTATTATTCTCATAAAATTTTGAGAGAAAATCAGATGCATCTGTTGTAGCCTGCTCAATATCTGATGCTGGGTTAACTGTAATGTCTATATTGCTGTATCCATTGTTCTCAGCTCCTGTCATATTAAATACTGTTCCTATTGGAAGGAAGGCTGTGGTATATCTGTCTTTCTTAGATATAGAGGTATCCTCCTTGCCAAAATATGTCTGATTGTACTCATACACACCTACTATGACAAAGTCCCCTGTTGTGCCATCATCAAAATCAATTGCTACGTTTTTCCCCAGAGGATCCTCATTTCCAAAATAGTTTTCAACCATCCTGTCTGATACAAGGCACACTTTCTTCTGCCCGCTGCTATCAGCATCTGTTATATCCCTGCCTCTTAGTATCTTGAGCTTGGCATAGTCTAGGAATCCAGACGTCACACCCATTGCACTTACATTTGCATACTTTCCGTTTTCTCCGTTCACCTTACCATTCTGGTAGAACACCTGGGATATAATCCCTGTAAACTCGTCTGGATATGCCTCCATGAGTCCATCAAGCATCTCCTGGGTGATATAATCGTCCTTTTCCATGTCAGGATATTCCCAGCTATCCCAATCTGCATCATCCTCAGGGTATCTTGCCTCCAGATATACTGTCACGGAGCTGCCACCAAGCGAATTAAATGTAGAATTAAGTGTACTCTTAATTGAACTCCCTATCGTAGTAATTGTGATAACTGCACTGATACCAATTATAATTCCAAGCATGGTCAGTACTGAACGCATCTTGTTGCTGAAAATACTGGTGATGGCTTCTTTTATATTTTCAAATAGCATTATGCCTCACCTCCTGCGCTTTGTGCCTTTCTCTTTGCAACCACGTCCCTGTAGCCCGGATTATCAGCATTGCCAACTATATTGCCATCGCTTAGAGTGATAATCCTCTGTGTCTCCTGGGCCAGCTCCTTTGAGTGGGTAATCAGGACAATTGTCTTGCCTTGTTCCTCATGAAGCCTGTGGAATAAATCCATAACCAGATGACCGGTCTTTGAGTCCAGAGCTCCTGTAGGCTCATCCGCAAGAATAATTGCAGGGTCATTTATCATGGCTCTTGCTATGGCAACCCTCTGCTTCTGTCCTCCTGAAAGCTCATTTGGTCTGTGGCTGGCTCTATCCTCCATGCCTACCATTTTAAGCATCTCCATGGCTTTTTCCTGTCCGTTCTTTGGACGCTTGGGATTATACATTAGAGGCACCATGACATTTTTTAAGGCATTTGCCCTGGGCAGCAGATTAAAATTCTGAAATACAAATCCTATTCTGTTATTTCTTATTGTGCTTCTCTCATCATCAGACAACAAATTGACATCCCTGCCCTCAAGGAAATAATTTCCCTCTGACTGTCTGTCTAGGACTCCGATAATATTCATCATGGTACTCTTACCGGAGCCCGACTCTCCAACTATTGATACAAATTCACCCTCGTTTACCTCAAGGTTTATTCCGTTTAGTATCTGCAGTTCGTTGGGCTTGCCTTCGTAATATCGCTTGATGATGTTTTCCATACGAATTACCGGTTCACTCACTCTGCTGCCTCCTCTTTGCTGTCTGTACTGGTTGACTTATCTTTATTGTCTGCCTTGTCTGCACTGTCTGTTTTATCTGTACTGTCTGCTGCTTCTGTACTATTCACTGACTCTGTGCTGTCAACTGCACTTACACCGGTAACCGACTCCGTACTGTCTGTTTCACCAGTGCCGCCCAGCACCTCAGTACCATCCAGAGCTTCTGTGCTTTGGACAGCATCTGCGCCCGCCAAATCACAGTAGACTATGTCCCCCTCTTCTACAGAATAATCATAGATGAAGTAATCTCCTGCCTTTAAGTCTCCACCAAGCACCTCTGTATAATAATCAACTTCTTCACCAACTGTGATATTGCATCTCTTTGCTGTGTATGTTCCATCACCATTATCCTCTGGCACAAGGATATATGCGTCACCATTGTCATCATATTTTACCAAATCGTATGGCACAGCCAGTGTGCTGTCTCTCTGCGAAACTATAATTTTTGCCTTTGTTGACATGCCCACAAGCAGGTCTGAATCACTTAAAATAGTTATTTCTGCCGAATACCCCCCTGTGCCTGCCTGGGCTGAAGAAGCATCTGTACCTGCAGCAGATGCACTCTTAACTTTTATCACCTTGCTTACCACGCCTGACAGTTTTTCATCGCCAAGTGCATTCGATGTAATAACAACCTCCTGCCCCTCGTTTACTTTAAGAATATCCTTTTCGTCGATAGTTGCTGTTATCTTCATTGTGCTTGTATCTTCTATAGTAAATAGCACATTCCCTGGTGTATTACTATCTCCCACAGATACATTAACTGCTGTAACTACACCACTTATAGGGGCTTTAAGCTCACAGTCAGCAAGCTGTTCCTTTAATCCATCAAGTGTTGTTGAAGCCGAATTGTCTGTTGACTGGTATTTTTCCATATCAACCACATTCTGTGCTGACTCTACAGCCCTTGATAATGGTGTAAGAGCTGACTGCTCAGATGCTACTGTTGCCTTGATTGACTCAATCTCAGCTGCAAGGGCTGCATATTCCTCTGAAGCAGGGTCAAGTGCTGCCAATGCGGCATTTTTGCTGTCAAGGACTGCCCTGTCTGCTGCAAGCTGGTTGCTGGCTGCGTTGTAGTCCTCCTGAGCCAGCTCTAAGGCTCTCTGATTCTGCCCATAGGTGTTCTGGGTAATCGCCTGCTGATTGCTGATTGTAGTTTTTGCCGAGCTTATCTGTGAAGAAATGGATGATGAATCCAAGGCTGCCAGCACATCCCCTGCTGTAACCTCATCTCCCACAGACACGTTGACTGCTGTAACCTCGGCTGCTGCCTTTGAGGTTACATTTGTCTTGCTTACCCCCTCTGCATTTCCTGTTACTGAAATGTACTGTGATAAATCCCTGATCTCTGCTTTCTGCACCTCAACAAATGCTGTGCTATCTGCCATACTGTCTGCCATGTTTCCACAAGCTCTTGCTATAAGTGCCACTAAGACTATGATCACGATAAGCACTATCAATAAAACCTTTGACTTTTTGCTTTTGAAAAATCCTTTTTTCATGCTATTCTCCTTTTTATTTTTTCTAAACATGCAATATAATGCCTGTCTTGTGCATAATCTGAATTCTAGCACAATGATTTTTCTTGAAAAGGTCTTTAAGAAAATATTAAGTTAAAATAATAAATTAATAATTTTTCTTGCTTTTTCTTGTGAATGTGTTAATATATGCTTATCCACTTTAAAGTGTTAAACTGGAACGCATTAAAGTGACAAACATTTAGGAGGAAATAAAAATGGCTCAAAAAGGCGACTTAATGACAGTACGTTCAGACATCAGGGTGTTTGATGCAACTATTAGAGATGGAGGACTGGTAAACAATTTTATGTTTACAGAGGATTTTATCAATGCTCTCTATCGCGCAAATGTCAATGCCGGCGTTGATTATATGGAGTTTGGTTACAAGGCATCTAAGGAATTATTTGATGTCAATAAATTTGGCAAATGGAAGTTCTGCAACGAGGATGACATCCGTGCTATTGTAGGCGACAACAATTCTGATATGAAGATTTCTGTAATGGCGGATGTGGGTCGTTGTAACTATAAGGATGACATCCTGCCAAAGAGCGAAAGTGTAATCGACATGGTGAGGGTAGCTACATATGTACACCAGATGCCTGCCGCAATTGACATGATTGAGGATGCAAAGGCCAAGGGCTACGAAGTCACCTGTAATATCATGGCTGTTTCAAATGCCAAGGAGGCTGATATAGATCAGGCTCTTGAAATGGTGGGACAGAGCTCCGCTGACGGTATCTACATTGTAGACAGCTATGGTGCCCTCTATCCTGAGCAGATTAGAAGCATCG
>URLU01000197.1 GCA_900548765.1 uncultured Lachnobacterium sp. | reverse complement strand
TCTCCTGCCTCGAAGCATGTCTGTCCGAAAAGGGCAGCCTGCTGGTCTCCTGCAGCTCCTGCGATTGGAATAGGTCCGCCAAAGAATATTGGATTTGCCTCTCCGTATACACAGCTTGAAGGCTTTGGCTCTGGAAGCATACATTTTGGAATGTCCAGCTCTTTTAAGATTTCATCATCCCATTCAAGTGTATTTATGTTAAACATCATTGTTCTTGATGCATTTGAATAATCGGTGACATGAACCTGTCCCTGTGTAAGCTTCCAGATAAGCCATGTCTCAACAGTTCCGAAGAGAAGCTCTCCCTTTTCTGCTCTTTCTCTTGCACCTGGGACATTGTCAAGGAGCCATTTTAATTTAGTTCCTGAAAAATATGCATCAATTACAAGTCCTGTTTTCTTTCTGAAAGTCTCTGTTAAGCCTTTCTCCTTGAGTGAATCAGCGTACTCTGATGTACGGCGGCACTGCCATACAATCGCATGGTGGATTGGCTCTCCTGTATTTTTATCCCATACAATTGTTGTCTCTCGCTGATTTGTGATACCGATTGCTCCGATATCAGCAGCGGTGGCACCGATGTTTGCCATAGCTAACTTGGCAACCTCCAATTGTGTTGACCAGATTTCATCTGCGTCATGTTCTACCCAGCCTGGTTTTGGGAAAAACTGTGTGAACTCCTTCTGTGCCACACTGCACATTTCTCCTTTTTCATTGAAAAGGATACAGCGGTTGCTTGTTGTTCCGGCATCAAGTGCCATAATGTACTTTGCCATGTAAAAACCCTCCATTTCTATCATTGAGCCCCCCGGCTCGTCTTGATGAGGTAATTTTATATCGGTTGCCGGGGATTGTCTTTAGACAGAAAAGGGGTTTTGTCAATATTGGAAGGGGGATTTTGACAGGGTGGGAATATTGTCAAAATGAATTTGAATAGAAATATTGTCTGCCATCATTTATTACATCTGTGTCGGTCTCAGGCTCAGTATCGTTAATGTCTGTTGCAGCCTCCACTATGTCTTCGTCCTCTTCTTCGGTCTGGTCACGCTTGCTGGTACAATGATTATAAGCAGCAATTGCCTTGAGTATTGCCACCTGGTCAGCAGCGGTAAACATGCCCATAGCCTGTGATAAATCGCCCAGATTATGAACATTCACACACAGGCTGCCACCGCTAGGCAGGCTGATTCTAAGGACTTCTTTTGGATTGGAAGTATTGCCAAGACATATGGCATTTTTGGAATAGTCGCAGGAGAATACCACTCCATTGTATTCTATGGTGCCATCTTCAGCAAAATCTTCATAGGGACATTTTTGCTTCTTTTCATCAAGAACTCTTGAAAAAGGCTGGCTTTTACTGGTACAAGCTGCAGCCTTTGTCTCCTGAGCCGTAGTTGTAGAACTTAGTGTCTGTGAAAAAGGGAATTTACTTATTTCCATAATTTTTCCTCCTGATTGATGTAGAAAACCTGCAACGGACAGTTTTCCTGTATATTTAAGCATAAAAAAGCACAATATCTCAAATTCAATCCTTTGAAATATTATGCCATCCATGTACTATTTATTTCGGCATAAGAACTGGAATTATTAATACATTAATCCAAATATCTGCATTATGTGTTATAATAATTACAATAAATAAGTATTGGGGGACAATTTAATATGAGGTATTTAAAAAGAAAACTGGGAATTTTTCTGCTTATCTTTTGCATGGCATTTTCATTTCTGGCTGCCACTGCACCAACGGAGATTATGGCAGAAGAAAGGTCATCAGCCGATTGGATGGCAGATGTGAATGGAGAGACAATGTTAAGCTCTATGTCTATTCCGGGCACGCATGACACCTGTACGCAGTATGTGGGCATGAGTTATATTTTCAAGTGTCAGAACACAAGTGTTGCTGAACAGCTGGAAAATGGATACAGATATCTGGACATGCGTCTGGTGCTGGATGGAAAAGGCGATAAGCAGACCTTGATCTTAAAGCATAATTTTTCAAAATGTAAGAAATCAGGCTGGCTTTTCTCAAAAGCACTCTCGCTGGATGATGTCTTAAGTGATGTGTATGCTTTTCTTGAAGCCCATCCTAGTGAGACTGTTATCATGTGCATGAAGGCTGAAAACAGCAAGGATGATGTGGCACAGGTTCAGAAGCTATTGTATGACGCTATTGAGGAAAATGAGGATGCCTGGTATTTAGCGAATGAGATTCCAGCTTTAGATGAGGTCAGAGGCAAAGTTGTGCTTGCCACACGTTTTGATGATGAGATGAAGCTTGGGAATGAAAAAAGTGGTCTGCACTTCTACTGGGAGGACCAGGGCGACCGCACCATTGTCAGCCAGCCATATGCAGAATCAGCTATAAATGATAAGGCAGCCCTGTCTGTGCAGGATAGATATAATTATGATGTCTCTGATAAAATTGATGCTATTGAGACAAGCCTTGAAAACAGTCAGGCATCGGATGACTGCTTTTTCCTTAATTTTACTTCCACCAGTGGAAGCGGCAAGGTGGGGCATCCCAAGAAATACGCAAAGAAAATCAATGCGTATTTAAGTGATTATGACTGGGAGGCTGGAAGCTGCTATGGAATCGTCATTGTGGACTTTGCAAATATGGATATTGCGGAGAAGATATATGGGACTAATTTTTGATTACTTAAGGCCTGGAAACACAATAGCTTAACCCCATTTTTTACCATGTCACGAGGCTGCTTTAACCAGCCTGTTAAAGGATATCATAAAAATCAGTCTGCTTTATGACGAAATCAGTTTCATTACTTACAGAAAAAATGTATCCGTCAAATTCCAGCGTTCTGAAAAAACATTGCCTTTCCGGAGTTTTTCCAAGGGAAAAGCCATTTACAGTCTTCAGAATCTCAAAGGAATCAAGGGCAAGACTCAAGCCTTGCCCGGTCATCTTCATATAGCTTTCCTTCAAGGTCCAGATAGTGAAAAAAGCTCTATCTTTATCTGGTTCAGAATTTATATACTCAGACTCTGCGGGGCTGAAATAATGCTGTGCAACCTTCATGGGAGCACTGGATACTTTCTCTATATCACATCCAACCTCACAGTCTGATACAACTCCCACGACATAATTTCCAGAATGAGATACATTAAAAAATAATCCATCTGCAAGAGGCTTGCCATTTTCAGAGCAGCTCAGGCTGTTTTCGGAAAGTCCATTTTCATTTAGAATATGTTTAATGATTATACCTGCAGCCAGACTCCTTTTACGGTCATCAGGCATATGATATCGCATGATTTTTTTTCTTCTTATTTCATCAATCTGATTTAGTAATTCTTTATTTTCCAGAGGGTCATCCCAATTGTTAATATTGATTCTGTATAGTTTTATCATTTTACTTATTTATAAACTCCATGCTGAAGATATTTTTTCCATCAATGCTGCTATAGTGGATATCAGAGCACAAATCTCCGTAATGGCTATTAGTTTCAAATCATATTACAACTTAAAATCCACATGCTGTCCCATCATCTTCTCACTCTCAGTCTGAACTGAATCACTCCTGTCAGAAAATGTATATTCCTCGATTTTTTTCATAAGTTCATCCATAGAGCCGGCAGTTATGGTTATTGTATCTGAATCATCAGAATCATCTATCTTGGAATCCTTGGTCTTTTCAAGCCGTTCCTGTTCTTTCTTCTTCTCGGCTTTCTTCTCAGCAGCCTTCTTCTCTGCTTTCTTTTTAGCCGCAGATTTTTCCAGACGGGCTTTCTGGGCAGATGATGACTTTTTAAGGACTGCAAAGAAAGAGGTTGTCCCTCCGTCATTTACCTGCATGCCGTAACCCTGTACATTTGCACCGGACTTTTCGATGCTGGTCTTGAGCTGGGCAAGCTGGGTTGTTGCACCACTTAAAATACCCTCGTATTTCTTGCGGTAATTCTCATCTGTTGCCATTTTTTCGATTTTATCCTCATCAATGAGGACAACTGTTTTTATATTGTTCGCGTATTTTGCCGCATTTGCCTGGGCATTTGCTTTCTGATCTGAGCTTACGAGGATGAAGTCATAGTTTCCGTACTTTTTCTTGAGTCTCTCATAGTACTTCTGAGCTTCCTTTGAAAGTGTAGGGTCTCCGATTGTCTTGCCGTAATCCTTGCTTTCTGTGACTTTTTCCTCTTTTTTGACTTCTGTTGTCTCAGAGTCCTTTGATG
>URLU01000196.1 GCA_900548765.1 uncultured Lachnobacterium sp. | reverse complement strand
CCAGACTGTGGGCGTGAGGTAAAGCCAGCCAAAGAGGAGGCTTACTTCTTCAAGATGAGCAAATATGCTGACAGGCTTATTGATTATATCAACACTCATCCAGAGTTTATCCAGCCGGTATCCCGTAAAAATGAGATGATGAACAACTTCCTTTTACCGGGACTTCAGGACCTCTGCGTATCACGTACATCCTTCAACTGGGGTATTCAGGTAGACTTTGATCCAAAGCATGTAATATACGTATGGCTTGACGCCCTCACAAACTATATCACAGGTATCGGATATGACCCGGATGGTTCAACAGAGGAATTCAGGAAGAATTGGCCGGCAGACCTTCACCTTATTGGAAAAGACATCGTGAGATTCCATACAATTTACTGGCCTATTTTCCTTATGGCACTTGATCTCCCACTTCCAAAGCAGGTATTTGGTCATCCATGGCTGCTTCAGGGTGGAGAGAAGATGAGCAAATCAAAGGGAAATGTAATCTATGCAGATGATATGGTTGATTTATTCGGAGTAGACGCAACCAGATATTTCGTGCTTCATGAGATGCCATTTGAAAATGATGGAATTATCACATGGGATTTAGTAATCGAGAGATTTAATTCAGAGCTTGCAAACGTACTTGGAAACCTTGTAAACAGAACAGTTTCAATGACAAACAAGTACTTTGACGGCATAGTAAAGAGCACAGGCGATACAGCAGACCAGGCAGATATCGATGCAGACTTAAAGGCTGTTGTCACAGGAGCAAAGGAAAAAATTGCAAAGAAGATGACCGACTTAAGAGTCGCAGACTCTATCACAGAGGTATTTGCAGTATTCCGCCGCTGCAACAAGTACATTGATGAGACAACACCATGGGTACTTGCCAAGGATGAGGCAAAACAGGACAGACTCGCAGAGGTTCTCTACAACCTCACAGAGGCTATCACAATCGGAGCCAGCTTACTGCACCCATTCCTGCCAGAGACAGCGGAAAAGATTGTAGCACAGCTTAACACTTCACTCCGTGATTTGGATGATTTGGATAAGTTTGGGCTCTATGTAAGCGGAACAAAGGTTACAGACAAGCCTGAAATCCTCTTCCAGAGACTTGATGCCAAGGAGGTTATGCCAAAGGTAGAAGCTATCCAGGCAGCACAGAAGGCTGAGTATGAAGCTGAACAGGCAAAACTTGGACTTGCGCCAGAGGGCAAATCAGAGGATAATGAGGATGTAATTGATATTGAGGCAAAGCCAGAGATTACATTTGATGATTTTGAAAAAATGCAGTTTCAGGTTGGTGAAATCGTAGCATGTGAAGCAGTTGCAAAATCAAAGAAGCTTCTCTGTTCACAGGTTAAGATTGGAAGCCAGACAAAGCAGATTGTATCAGGAATCCGCAAATACTACTCTCCAGAGGAGATGGTAGGCAAAAAGGTAATGGTTCTCGTAAACTTAAAGCCAGCCAAGCTTGCAGGAGTACTTTCTGAGGGAATGCTCTTATGTGCAGAGGATGCAGAGGGAAATCTCGCACTTCTCACACCGGAAAAGCCAATGCCGGCAGGAGCTGAAATTGCGTAAGCTACAAGCCGTGCCATGTTCAATATAGAATGACGAAGCATGCTGGCATGCGTGAGTCAGGCTATATTGAACATGATAGGGCGCCAGCCCGTTCAGCGAGATGGAGCAAAGCGGAATCGAGCTGCACGGCGCAAGAGATGAAGCAAAGCGCAATCGAGCTGCACACAGCGAGCAGTGGATGCCCAGTAGTAAAGCAGTAATTACACACATACAAGGAGGATGTCCATGGAAGAATATTTTGATATTGTTGATGAAAATGGAAACCCAACAGGTGAGACAATTGAGAGAAAAGAAGCCCACCGCAAGGGCATTCTCCACAGAACTGCCCATGTATGGATAGCCCGCAGGCGAAATGACAGAGTGGAGCTTCTGCTTCAGAAGAGATGTCAGGACAAGGATTCGTTTCCGGGCTGCTATGATATATCCAGTGCAGGACACATACCGGCAGGGGCTGATTATATTGAGTCAGCACTTAGAGAACTCAAGGAAGAGCTGGGAATTGATGTTACAGGAGATATGCTGCAGGAATGTGGCTTTCACAGGATGCATTTTGATGATGTATTCCATGGAGAAGAGTTCATAGATAACCAGCTTGCAAAGGTATATCTGATGTGGCTTGACAAGGAAGCCGGGGCTTTCACAGTGCAGGCTGAGGAAATCGACAGTGTGATGTGGATAGACTTTGAGGAATGCAAGAAGGCAGTGGAAAACAACAGTATTCCAAACTGTATTGACCTTGCAGAGCTTCATATGCTGGAGACACATTTTTAGATATATCTTAAATTTAGGAGAAAGATATAAATATGGTAAAAGTAACTAAGGATTCATCATTAGATGAAATCAAGAAAGAATTTGAGCTGGTAAACAAGATGATGGAAGGCTTGGAAGCCAAAGAGCCAGCGGATGAAAACAGTCCGGAGTATGAGGCATGGTGCGAGGAATGTGAGACACTTGCTGTAGACTCTGAGACGCTTATGAGTCTGATTGATTACAAGATGACACAGAGTTTGTAGGATGTAAAGATGAGCCAGAAATGTATCAAGGCAATAGGGATATGATTTCTGGCTTTTTTGTTATTCGGAAGGGGGAATGCTATGAGAAATACAGAAAGGCAAACACATAAGAAAAATATAATAGGTATCATGCAAAGCGTACTGATACTTTTTCTTGTAATCCTTGTTGTAATGATGATGATACAGATTGGTGATTTACAAGGGACTGCGCGTGTTATAAATTATGCAGGACTGGTACGCGGAGCCACACAGCGCGAGGTCAAACTGGAGATTACAGGAACGCAAAATGACGAATTGATCCAATATTTAGATGATATTATAAGTGGATTGCGATATCAGGACGGACATTATGATTTGATCCGATTAAAAGATGAGGCATACCAGGAAAAGCTTGATGTACAAAGTGATTATTGGGAACAACTAAAAGAAGAAATTGCTGTTGTCAGGCAAACAGGATATGAAAATACCGATATCGTTGCTATGAGTGAAACATATTTCAAGATGGCAGATGAAACGGTATTTGCGGCAGAGGATTATTCCCAACAGATTGCGGAGAAGATTCGCACCATTGAGCTGCTTTCTGTGATTGATATGTTTGGTCTTGTCATTTTGGTTATTATACAAATGATTCATGCAATGAAGATGGCAAGAAGAAATCGGGCCTTAGAGAAAAAGGCATATATAGATGTGCATACCGGACTTCCAAACAAAAGTCGTTGTGAAGAAATTCTCAATGATACAGAGGTTATACCTGAGACGACAGCGTGCATGATGTTTGATTTAAATAATCTGAAAATTGTGAATGATACAAAGGGACATTCAGCCGGGGATCAACTGATTTTGGATTTTGCACAGTTGTTGCGCAAGGTGATTCCGGAAGAGGATTTTGTTGGAAGATATGGTGGCGATGAATTTATGGCGGTCATTTATGATACAAACAAACAGGAAATCGAAGGAATACTAGAAAAATTACATATCGAAATAGAGCAGCACAATCATAATGAAAATACGGAAGTCATTAGTTATGCACATGGATGGGCATTATCAAATGCGTATGAGAATTGTACAATGCAGCTGTTATTTGACCGGGCGGATTGTTATATGTATGAAAACAAGCAATTATGCAAAAAAATGGAACGACAGCAAAATAATAACGCGAATGTATGTTTGAAGTAACATTAGGGGTTGATTTTCTAAAAAAAACATAGTAGTATGAAGTCAGCTAAGAAAAGCGATTATGATTCCAATGGAGTCAGGAAAGTCCAGAGTGTCAGCTCTGGACTTTTTTTACAGGCGAAAATAGGAGATTGAGTGTGAAAATACTAATTGTAATAAACGATTTTTTTAATAAAAGTAATGGTATGAGCATTTCAACACAGAGATTTGTGACTTCTTTACGTAAGATGGGGCATGAAGTCCGAATTGCAGCAAACGCTTCAAACGGAAATCCGGAATATCCAATGGAGGTATTAAGAATACCGGTATTTGCTGGAATCATTGAAAAAGAGGGTTATACATTTGCGAAAATAAACAAGAAATTATTGGAAGAGGCTGTAGACTGGGCAGATGTAGTACATGTGGAGGATCCGTTTTTTCTTTGTGCAAAAGCGGCAAGGATTGCAAAAAGTAAAGCTAAGATTG
>URLU01000195.1 GCA_900548765.1 uncultured Lachnobacterium sp. | reverse complement strand
CATGCAGGATCAGGTAAAGGCTTTGAATGAAGCTGGAATTTCTGCTGCTTTTATCAACAGTTCTCTGTCCGACAGTGCATTTTTCGAGACTGTAGGTGCTGCGCGGATGGGCTTGTACAAGATAATATATGTTGCGCCGGAGCGATTGACCACGGAGGGCTTTATAGGCCTTGCCAGAGATATAGAGATTTCCATGATTACTGTGGACGAGGCTCACTGCATTTCCCAGTGGGGGCAGGACTTCCGCCCAAGCTATACTAAGATTGTGGAGTTTGTTGATTTGCTGGAGAAACGCCCGATTATCAGTGCCTTTACAGCCACAGCCACGGAGGCGGTGCGGGATGACATTGTAAGCACACTGGGACTTGAAAATCCTTACACCATGGTGACTGGATTTGACAGGGAAAATCTGTTTTTTCAGGTGGATAAGCCAGACAGCAAGGAGCAGTACATACTGGATTACATCGCAGAGCATCCGGGCGAGAGTGGCATCATTTATTGTGCGACCAGGAAAAACGTTGATAGTGTCTATGGGCTTTTAAAGGAAAAGGGCCTGTCTGTTGCCAAATACCATGCGGGAATGGGTGCAGCAGACAGAAAGCAGATGCAGGATGATTTTGTATTTGATTATGTGAGCATAGTGGTTGCAACAAATGCCTTTGGAATGGGAATCGACAAGTCAAACGTCAGGTTTGTCATTCACTACAACATGCCTCAAAGCATGGAAAATTACTATCAGGAAGCCGGAAGAGCAGGAAGAGATGGGCTGGATTCAAAGTGCATACTCTTGTTTTCACCTCAGGACATTGTAATCAACAGGCTTTTGCTGGAGCATAAGGAAATGCCAGACCTTGATTTTGCCGAGCGGCAGATAATCAGACGCCGGGATGAAAAGCGGCTTCAGGCGATGGAGGGCTACTGTTACACAACAGAGTGTCTGCGCAATTACATACTGAAATATTTCGGTGAAAATCCAGACAAGCCTTGTGAGGATTGCGGTAACTGTCTGCGGGATTTTGAAACTATAGACATGACAGAAGAGGCGAAAAAAATCATAAATTGTGTCTATGAAGCCAGAGGCAGATATGGGAAAACTATTATCATTGATACAGTTTCCGGAGCAAAGACAGCGAGACTTGAGGAAGTTGGAGCTGTGCATTACAAGTCATATGGTGTCCTGGCTTCATCAAATAAGAAATTGCTGAGGCGTCTTATTGATCAGCTTGTGCTTGAGGGGTATCTTAAGCTTGGAGATTATCATGTGGTGAAGCTTGGCGACATCAGCACCCTTAAGAGTCCCGATGCAAAAGTGCTTGTCAGAATCACTGATGAGGATAAGCTTCCGACAAAAGCAGCAAGGGCAAAGGAAAGAGCTGCAAGGACGGAGAAATCAAAAAATAAGAGCTCAAGAACTAAGACTTCAAAAGAGAAGTCGGTTAACAGAAAAGAGTCTCTCACCCCAGACGAACTTAAGCTCTTTGAAAAACTCAGGGAGCTTCGACTTCAAATCGCCCGTGAGGAAAGCATGCCGCCATACATTGTTTTCAGTGACAGGACCCTGATTGATATGGCGGTTAAGGCACCTGTAAAAAAGGATGAGATGATGGAGGTTTCAGGTGTGGGCGAGAATAAATATGCCAAGTATGGAGAGCGTTTTATCGCCTCGATAGAAGAGTGGGCAAAGACAGCAGGCTGATAGCCATATGCCGAAGAAATCCACAGTAGGAAACTATAGAATAAAAACAGCCGATAAAGCAATACAAAAGGAGAATGAATAAATGTATTATGTACCAGACGACACCGACCAGTGCGGTTACTACGAGTGTAAGGAATGCGGCAACCGTTTTCTTGATTTAAAAATAGCACCAGCAATTGTCTGCCCATATTGTGGTGAGGAGCCAGATATGGAGATTGGACCGGATGAGGAAATGCCAAAGATAGTTGAATCTGCAAAGCTTATTCAAATGATTCGCGGGGCTGAAGAAGTGGAGAAAATGGATACACTCCTGTCTCTTGCGGTGACTGGTGGAGATTACAACTGGATATAAAAACTGTTAACTAAGTAGAAAATAATCCAATCAGTATACATAATATAAGAGAACTAAGCGATGGTGCGGTAATATAATGATGTTAAATGCATGAAGGAGACATAAGTATGGAAACATGGTTTTATCAGGTAGTCTCAATTGATGGAGACTATGCAAATCTTAAGAGAACAGACATTGACAGTACGGACTTAAAGCTGGTTGCGAGAGCCCTCCTTCCAGCGGAAATATACGAGGGCTGTCAGCTTAAATACGAGCTTATGCAGTATGAGATGATTTAAACCCGAAAGTTATAAATTTGGTGTGTTGAGCTGGGTTCTGAGCAAATCCACATAGTGTTCTGCATTATGCTGGTTTGCTTCAATCTCAGCATCGGTAAGCTGTCTCACTACCTTGGCAGGATTGCCAAAAGCCATAGAGTTATCAGGAACTACTGTCCTGCCAGTCACAAGAGCACCTGCACCGATTATACAGTTTTTACCGATGACAGCTCCGTTTAGGATAATGCTTCCCATGCCAATTACGGTGTTATCCCCGATTGTGCAGCCGTGCACCACTGCGTTATGCCCTATTGACACACCTTTTCCAATGACAACCTTGTGTCCAGGGTCAGTGTGGACTGTGCAGTTATCCTGTACATTTGACTGACTGCCTATCTCGATTGGACCTGAGTCACCGCGGACTACAGCATTGTACCAGATTCCGATTTCATTTCCCAATGTCACATCTCCGCCCATATAAGCACCAGGGGCAATATATATTTGTTTTCCTTTATCTGATTTAAACATATTTTAATACCTGTCTTTCTTTTTTCCAAAATATAACTATAATATAGATTAATAAAATTAATTTTTCAATAATCAGAGAGACTTTGATATATGAAAACAGTTATTAAATGTGAATTTTTCGCAAGAGAGAGTCTGTAAAGAATATATTATAGATAAAGAATGAGGAGCAGTATTCTGGACTACAAACGGGATATTGCCGGTATAAAGGTAATCAGGAGCAGGGCAAGAAGGAAAAGTCCAATCATAAGCCCTGGAATAATACCAGCCAAAAACAAATCGCTGACAGATGCGCCGGATGCCATACCATACATGATCAAAGGTATGATTTACGACCTTAAATACAGCCCTTCCATGTCGTGGAAACATGTCACCGGCAGCTTTTCTGCATACTTTAGAATACAATTAAAGCCAGTCGCACTTGCATCAAGCTGCAAGGGACTGGCTATGGTAATATATATTACATTGCGTCGTGGAGAAGCGCAAGTACAGTATTCAAATCCTCTGCCCCCATCTGTCCAGGAGCTGATGCCTTACCAACAGCACCGAAGGTCATAGATGAACCGAAAACCTCACCGCAGAGGCGGCTGATAACTCCGGTTCCAGCCATTGACATAGTGATGATTGGACGATCTGCATAGTCGCTTGCCATTTCCTCTGTTGCAGCAAGAAGAGTAAGTACATCCTTCTTGTTCTGAGGCATGACAGCGATTTTTGGAATATCGGCATCCATATCCTGCATCTTGCGGAGACGATAGATGATATCTGCCTTGGCAGGTGTCTTGTGGAAGTCATGATTAGAAGCGATGACTTTTACACCGGCAGCATGAGCCTTCTCGATGATAGCAGATACTACATCATCACCAGTGAAAATCTCCACATCTACAAAATCTACATAACCTGTGTTGGCAGCTTTAACATTCAAGTCGATGTAATCTGCATCAGAGATTGCCTTCTCTCCACCTTCCTTTGAAGTACGGAAAGTCATGAGCAGAGGCTTGTCTCCCAGAATTTTACGAAGCTCCTTTAAGACTTCTTCAACCTTTGCAAAATCAAAAACGCCTTCAAACCAGTCAACACGCCATTCTACAACATCATAAGTAACAGATGCGAAAGAGCGGGCTGCGTCAAGGATTTCCTCCTTGGTTACTCCTACGATAGGAATGATAATCTTTGGTGCTCCTGCACCGATTTCAATATTTCTGACTTTTACAGTATTCATATTTCTCCTTCTTTCTAATCTAAACACTATACTAGTTTTCTTTTGCAAGCTCAACCATTTTCTTGTAACGGACGTTTACGTAAGCTCCGAGAAGCACACCGATTGCAGTAAGTACGACGTTCATTGTCATAACTGCAGCAGGAGTCATCTTAGATGCAGCTGTGAGGATTGTG
>URLU01000194.1 GCA_900548765.1 uncultured Lachnobacterium sp. | reverse complement strand
CCGCCTCAAGCACAGGCATGTTGCGGTTAAAGGATTTGGATGCCACATCCGCCACCCTCTGACAGAAATCATTGACAAAATGCGGGGTAATCTCCGGCTCGTCAACCTTGTACCTGCGGTTGTAGACATCCTTCACCCACACATCCTTGCCATTGTAGTCCACATCCGTCACCTCATCATCCTGCAAATACTTATAAAATGCACCGAATTTGTTCGGCATCAGGATATCCCCCATAGCTTACCCCCTATTTTGTTGTTCCCGGCACTGCCATATCTGTGACACTTTTTGCTGAACGGAAAAAGTCCTGTATCATCTGGGTAAACTGGGTTCCTACCACTGAATCCTGTCCGTTGGTAAGTGTGTACATAATTGCAACAATAAGTAAAACTACAACAAATGTAATAATAGCCGGTCCGTACTCCTGAAAAATTTCTTTCATGTTTTTCCTCCATATCTGAATATAAATATCCTGAGAAAAAACGCAGTTTCACCTATGATGCTATAAATTGTAAAATTGGAATTATGTGGCGAAAGCCACAAAAAAGAAAAAAGATATATTATATATACATCAAGTTTTTGTAATTTGCAATACCTAATTTTTATTCTATGTATGGAAACAACAATATAATCTGAAAATCAGATCCTACCGTTTTGGTGATACACTCACCCTTCATTTTTACCATCATATTTTTAATGCTCTGTATTCCAATGCCATAACTTTCTACTTTTTCATCCATAGCACATATTTTATTTTCTATAACAAAGCCTATTTTATCATTTTCCTCAATATTCTTTATTGTAATCGGGAAGTTGGCATCTGCATATTTTATGATATTTGAAGTAATATTATCCATAATACGCATCACATAATCGGTAGATATACGCACTTTGCAAGGCTTCCACTCTGCCGAAAAATCCACAGAGAAGCCCCTTTGTTCTAAATATGCACATGTTTCAGAAAACAGATCATAAAATACACCTTCAAGCGTTTCCGGTTCGTCAAGCACACAATCTCCATCGCCCGATACCAATGAATATTCAAAAAGATTATCTGTCAACTGTTTCAGCCGGTGTGCTTTTTTATCTATCTTATTCACACATTCAAGCCATTTTTCTTCTGTTTTATACTCTGACTTTCTTAATATTTCAGAATATAACAAAATTGCAGTAACAGGTGTCCTGATATCATGGGACATCTCTGTCACAATTTTCTGATTTTCCTTCATGAGTTCATTTTCTTTTTTCATGAGTTCCTTAAATACAAGTCTCATGTTATCAATTTCCTCTGCCAGCATTGCAAGCTCATCGCTTCCTTTTACTGTAATTTCATAATCAAGACTGCCACCTTTTAGAATTGAGATTTCTTCACAAAGCCTGGATATATAATGCATTTTCTGCCTTATGCCCATTAATACCAATGCCAAAAAAATAACAAAAGATATACATATTGAACCTACCAATATCCAATTATATAACTGATAGCTGAAGTTTCCAGAAATCATCACATCCAGATTTTTATCAGAAAGCGCTAACACATAATAGCTTTCCCATGAATATTTTCCTGCAGCTGCTTCCGCAATACTTAAATCTTCATTTGGGTAGTCTGAATCATAAATCAAAAAATCATCCTCATATATTCTTACATATACAATTTTCTGATTTTGAATCCATTCATTTAAGCTTTCAATATCGTCAGATGAAAGATTATTTTCTGTAGCATATGCCTGCATCCTTGACAAATATCTGAGGTTCTGATTCTCAACATATTGTGAATTTCCCAGATAGTTTTCCAACAGATACTCCCCTGCCCTATTAAAAATCTGGAAAAAAATCACAGCAACAGCTGCTGCAATTACCAGTAATTGCAACAACTGGACATATATTGAATTTCTCTTATTTGCTATCTGCATCAAACTTGTAGCCCTTTCCCCATATCGTTTTTATATACACAGGATTTTGTGGATCCTTTTCTATCTTAACACGAAGTTTTCTTATATGCACCATAACAGTACTATTGCAGGAATAGAAATATGGTTCTTCCCATACACTTTCATAGAGATTTTGTGCAGAAAATATCTTTCCCGCATTCTGCATCATAAGCAGTAATATATTATATTCTATATCGGACATCTCCTTTAAACTTCCATCCACTATGACTTCATTATACTTTTTATGTATTTTTATGTCATTGATTTCAAGATAATCGCATTCACTTTCTTTTAGTGAGTCAGTTCTCCCCCGATATATATTATATCGTCTTGTCAGTGCCCTCACACGTCCTAAAAGCTCTGCGTAGGAAAATGGCTTTGCAAGATAGTCATCCCCTCCCGCCATAAGTCCTATAAGCTTGTCCGATTCCTGTGCCTTAGCTGTCAGAAATAAAATAGGGACATTTGAAATTTTGCGCATTTCCTCACAAGCACGAAGCCCTGACATCACTGGCATCATAACATCAAGAATTACCAAGTCTATATCATCACTCAGGGCAAGCAATCCCAATCTTCCATTTTCTGCCTCAAGCACTTTATATCCTTCACTTTCGAGTAGAATTCTTACTCCATCCCGGATGTCCGCATCATCTTCAACTATGAGCACCTGTCCTTTTTCCATGATTTCATTTCCTTTCTGTCATGCCACATATTTCCCATTAGTCTGTATTTTACAGTTATTATATATACAAAATACTATGTCGCACCACGTATTTTCTGAATTTCTCTGGAAGTTTTTTCTTCATATACAGCAAGAGCATCTTCCCAGTCACTATATAATGTATCACTTCTATGGTCAGTCAGCGTATAGTTTGAACTCAGGTACTCTCCGAGATACTGTGAGACCTTATCCCCACCGGAAAGATTCAGATGGTCCCCCATATCCAGACTATCTGTTGTCCAATCTATACCTATCTCATCAGTCTTCAGGTTCAAATCAAGATAAGCCAGTCCTTTTTCTGCAGCATATGCCACAAGTCCATTATGCTTGGCATAATTGCAGTTCTTAGGGCTTGGTGAGCTCAATAATAATATCTGAGTATCATTTTCCCCACACAGCTTTATTATTTTATCCATATATAGCCGGATATTTTCAGGCAGATTCTCCTGTTTATTGCTTTCAACCATATACTCTCCATTTGTGTAAGGAACCACATTAGTCTTGACAAAAAAACCCTTGTAATTTTCATTATTATACTGCTTCTTAAACACTAAAGACTTCCATATATCGTGTCCTTCAAAAACAGACATATAATAATTTGCAGTGCTCTCAATTCCATCACCTATTGTTGATAGCTGTGTTCTCTTACTAAACAGCATATTAGTCTCAATAATAACAAGCTTTGGTTTCTGAGTCTTATATACATTCTTCAAGAGATAATAGGCCTCATCTGCTCTCTGTCCTGCCTGTCCGCATACATATCCCGTTATGCCATAGTTCTTCCACAACACCATTGGAGAAACCGCTGTATAGCTTAAGCTGTCTCCCATGACAAGTACATCCATTGTATTTTCTTTTTCATCCCGAATATTATACTTACACTTGTTCCGCCCATGCACAAAGCTGTCGTTTGTACTCATAATATTATTAACTATCGCAGAACTTATCATTAATAATACAAGCAGTATTGCAATAAATACTGCATTTTTTTTAGAATCCCGCATAAATCAAATCCACCTGCTGATACCCTATTCCGTATGCTCCAAAAATAATCACTGCAAAAATCAATCCATAATATATTATCCATCTCACTGGGAGACATACACTTTGTAGTTTCTCAATTCCAATTATATTTTTTTCTTTAAGTATTCCCACGGCAAATACAACCACTGTACCTATAATAATTGCCGCATAATCGCCCTTATCAAGAACTGACATCAGTATCTGATTCAAATTATCAACCCTGAAGCCTTTAAATATACTTAAGAACATGTGTATTCCTGTCTTAAGCCCGTCTGCCCTGAAAAAGAGCTCTCCTGTAAAAATAATAACCCAGGTTTTAAGTACCTGTAGAATTTTATAATATGCCTTATCCGGGTTCAGATGACATGCCTGTTGAACTCTTTCTACCAGTGGCTCTGTGGCAATTTCAAGCATAAGTATTACAAAATAATACATTCCATAAAATATATAACTCCACTTTGAGCCATGCCACAATCCATTGCACAGCCATACCGGGAAAAGGCATAATGCTGAAACACCTAATTTTGTGACATATTTGCTGCAATTTTTTCTTGCAAACTTATTCCATTTTTT
>URLU01000193.1 GCA_900548765.1 uncultured Lachnobacterium sp. | reverse complement strand
CCTTTTTGCCAGGTGGGGCACAACTGTCGTACCGCCGTTGATAATTCCTGACACTGTAGTCATGAGCCTGATTGGGGTAATCTGGAAGGACTGGCCGAAGCTTACTGTGGCAAGCTCCACCTGCCCCATATTGTTCTTGTCATGCATGATGGTACCCGCTTCTCCCGGCAGGTCTATGCCTGTTTTATTTAACAGATCAAATTTTTCAAAATAGGAATAGTATGTGTCTACGCCAAGCCTGAGCCCCAGAGAAATGAAGACTGGATTGCACGAATTGCCTATAGCCTCCACAAAGGTCTGGGAGCCATGCCCTGTCCTTTTATGACAGTGAATTGTTCTGTCATCAACAGTTATATATCCGGGGCAGAAAAACTGTTCGTCAAGACTAACCACATTTTCCTCCAGGCAGGCTGACGTGGTTATTATCTTAAATATGGAACCAGGCTCATAAGTGTCATTGATGCAGCTGTTCCGCCACATTTCATTTAAATCTGTACATTCCGAAAACTCTCCCATGAATGTAAAGGGATCATTCAAGTCAAACTCCGGATAATCCACCATGGCAAGGATTTCACCATTCTGTGGATTCATTGCAATGATTGATACACTCTCCGCTTCCTTCTGCTTATACACCTTTTCCGCGGTCTGCATGCAGTAGCACTGTATATTATAGTCGATGGTAAGTTCCAGATCATCGCCCTTTACAGGTTCTATTCTGGTCTCCATGTAGTCTTCAAGTTCCACTCCCCTGGCATCTGTGGTGCTGATTACCTGTCCATTCGTGCCTGCAAGCACATCCTCATACACAGATTCAAGGCCTATTATTCCCTGATTATCGCCTCCCGCAAAACCAAGTACCTTTGAGCAGAGGGAATCATATGGGTAGTAACGCTTAGAGCCCTCATCCACCTTTATTCCTTTTAAACCACAGGCTATTATCTGGTCTCCAATCTCCTTGGACACGTTATTTTTTATCTTTTCTATAGAAGTAACCTTAGATACCTTTTCCGCAACAAGTTCTCTGTCCATATCAAGCTTATCCGAAAGCAGGTCTATGACTGCTTCTTCATCCTCGATTTGATTGTGCACAACCGATATGTTATATACAGTTTCGTTTTCTGCCAGGACAATTCCATTTCTGTCCAGTATCTTTCCCCTCTGGGCCACAAGAGTTCTCTCTCTTTCCTGCAGGGATTTTGCCTTCTCAGACAGCTCCTCTCCCCTGTAAAAAATCAGATAGACCACACGACCAATAAGGAAAATGAGGATTGCCAGAAATAGCATGCTCATCACGAGGATTTTTTTCTTATTATATGTACGGTTTCTACTAAAATTAAACATACATAAACCACCAGCTATTTATATATTCATAATATGCTGGTGGTGGCAACAATAAAACTATCCTTGGCGCACCTTGAATAGTTTCATGTGTTTGTATATTTTGTAACTTCCCACATTTAGGTTGTGTTAATCTCCTGATATACAGTGTATTTTCCAGAAAAAATATGAAATTAGCTGTGGGAAGCTTTTCTACACTCATACTACTCGCCTGGTTACTGACCTATGTCGGTTGTGTACTACTGCGTGGTGTCTTGTGCTGTTGTATCACGCGTTGATGTATTATCCTGTGATGTATTATCCTGCGCCGTTGTACTATCCTGCGTTGCAGCATCCTGTGATGTCGTATCCCCCGGTGTTATCTCCTCAATTGTATCATCTGCCGGTGTCTGCTCTCCCACTCCGTTGGTGTATGAATGGTCTGGTGGGTTATTTCCAGTAATGTCAAGGTCTGCATTTCTACCTGTCAATTCCTCGTCCGGATAGATATTCATATAAGGAAGTACCTCTTCAAGTATCTCTCTCACGATATTCTGGGCATAATAACTGTGTGCCTGGTCTGCAGCATTTGGCTGATTTACAACACAGTAGATTACAAGCTGTGGATTATCATAAGGAACATATCCTAAAAAGGAAACAATGTAGCAGCCCTTTTTCCTGAGATGAGTCTCGTCATCATACATCTGGGCTGTTCCTGTCTTACCACCCATTGAGTAGCCATCAACTTTGGCTGTTCCACCAGTTCCATCTGCCACAACGCTTCTCAGGTATGACTTGAGTGTAGCACTTGTACTCTCTGACACCGTCTTTTTCATCAGAAGCGGACTGATGTTTGATACTGTATTGCCCTTTGAATCAGTAATCTTTGTCACCACATGTGGCTGATAGTAGCTGCCTCCATTTATTAATGAAGAAAAGGCACTTGCCATCTGAACCATTGTACAATTATAGTTCTGTCCAAAGCTGTTGGTTGCCAGATCCACAGTTTTCATATCTTCAAGCTTGTAGACCAGAGAAGATGTATTTGCTTCTCCCGGCAAATCTATACCAGTCTTTTGTCCAAATCCAAAAATTGACTGATAATTAACAAAGTTCTCTGCTCCTATCAGATATGACATCTGCATCAGAGCATCATTACAGGAATCCATAAGTGATTTTTCAACAGTCTCCATACCATGACCTGACCTGTTTACACACCTGATTCTGTAATCTGCAATAGTCTCTCCACCATCACAAAGGAAGGTCATGTCTGTTGTCACTGTACCGGTTTCAAGTCCTGCTGCAACTGTAAATGGCTTCTGTACAGAACCCGGTTCATAGGTTGCTGTCACACAATAATTCTGCCACAGGGCATTGAGTATGTTCATTTGTGTATCATCATCCATATTAGCAAGTTCTTCCTCTGTATACATAGATGATAAATCTCTTGGATTATTCAGGTCAAAGGTCGGATAATCCGCCATGGCTATTATCTCACCATTGTTCGGATTCATGATAACCACTGCTATATTTTCTGCTCCCGCTCCTGCCCTGTAGTTATCCGTATAGGTATCACTGAATTCCCTGATTTTTTCCTCAACTATAGACTGGACATTGGCATCTATTGATGTAATCAGAGTATCACCGTCCTGAGGAGAAACAATATTTTTCTCAAAATCATTGTCCGAGTTCAGATAACCATACTCTCGTCCATTTATGCCGTTTAATGTATCGTCATAGTAATTTTCAAGTCCTGTTGTACCTACATTTCCTGCTGAGGTAAATCCAATGAGGGAGCTTGCCAGTGTACCAAATGGGTACTCTCTCTGATACTCGGTCTCAAACCACACACCCTTTATGTATGGATTGACCTTGTTGCCTTTTTTGTCAACTGCATCCTGCATTTCCACAAAAGGCTGGATTGTGTCGTAGGACAGTTTCTTTTCAAGCTTTATATACCTGCTATCCTTTTTGTCCTTTGCATATCCCTCCAGTGTCGCTCTGTCCAAATCCTGGAAGCACTCCACCAGAGCATCAATTGTCGGCTCAATGTATTTCTCGTCACTGGTCATAACCGAGCAGTCTAAAATCACATTGTATACAGCCACGCTGGTAGCCAGTACTGTGCCCTTGGAATCAACAATCTCTCCTCTCTGGAAGGGCAGTGTCACACTGTCATAGGATTGTAATGATAATACCTTTTTGGTATATGCCTCCCCACTTGTCTTCTCTATATACATAAGTCTGCCAATAAGTCCTACAAGACACAAAACGAGCAGGGAAAATAAAACCATAAGCTTCATCTTCATTTTCCTGCTCATTTTTATCTTGGGTCTCTTTCTTTTTCGCCTCTGCTGTCTTGCTGCCACTGTATCTCTCCTGCTTATTCTGGAATGTCGCTGTACTGATCCATGTAGTTATTGTTTTCCACTGAATAGTATACCACTTGTTCCTCAGATGCGTAAGTCATACCAAGCTGATTCATTGCAACATCCTTTATGTAATTGAGATCAACTGAATTAGTAATCTCTTTGTATCTTGCATTATTATCCGACTGAAGGTCCTCAATCTGGCTCTGAAGAGCTGCCACATTCTTCATCTTCTGTGTCACAGATGACTGGGTCTGAATAAGCGAAACCGCTGAAAAAGCACTTGCAGCAACACATATTGACAGAAAAAATACATAGCCACTGCTCATTCCAAAAGCGCGTTCCCTGTTTCTTCTGGCTACATTTCTTCTGTTTTTCTCACGTCTTGTACGCTCTATCTCCTCACGGCTTCTTCTCTCCGGGCGTATAGGCTGAGCCTCTTCTAATTCTCTTACTGTATTTCCATTTATATAATATGTCTTACTCATTGTTGAACTCCTTTTCAAACACTCGAAGCTTAGCACTCTTTGAGCGGCTGTTTACTTCAAGCTCCTCCTCCGAAGGA
>URLU01000192.1 GCA_900548765.1 uncultured Lachnobacterium sp. | reverse complement strand
ATCTATCATCAGTGGCGGTGATGTAATCGGAGCAGTTGCGCTCATGGACTCGGATGAATCAAACTGGGACACAGCGCATGCACTCACATTGGTCAAAACAGCAGCTAAATTTATAGGACGTCAGATGGAATGATTACAGGGCTTCGAGAAATCGGAGCCTTTTCCAATACCAAAGCATGCAAGAGAAAATGCCAGTGGCATGCTCTCTGTATATTCAAGACGCTATTTCGACAGAAACCAAGATTTAAAAAGGGGGACTTTTACAGAAGTAAATTATTCAACCGATTTGGCAGGGGGCATATGGCTCACACTACATGCGGAAAACAACTCAGTAACCATTTGTGCAGGACTTGGAGCCTTAGCGAAGGAAAGCTGGGGCATCGGAGTCACATGTCTGAGAGCAGTTTCTTCACGGCGCGGAGCGCATAAAAGAAACTGCTCGAGTTGTGCGCAGATGCCCCTAATAGGCATTTCCTGAGCAAGGCTCCTAGACCTGCTAGAATGATTAGCTGGTTTTCCACCTGTGCCGTGTCTGTTATGCCCCTGTCAAATTGGTTGAATTACACATTTTAGAAAAGTCCCCCAAAATAAATCTGGGTTTTGCGATTATGTTATGTTGCGCAGCCCTCCAAAAATGAGTAAAATAGTAACAAGATTATTAAGCAGCAGGGAGATATTGATGGCAGCTAAAAAGAAGAAAAAAAAGAAGAAGCAGCATCGTTTTTTCTGGTTTATAATAAAATTTCAGATTTTCCTCATGATACTTGTTTTGGGAGGCCTGGGATACTACTATTACGGCGGCTACGCCACAGAGGTGCAGGACCTGCGCAAGGATGCCGTAAAGCTGGTGAGTGAGTCAGATGAAAACACCTTTGTACCATCCCGGACAAGCGCACTCTATGACGCAAATGGAGAACTCATATCGGAGACCCAGACGGAAAAAAAGGCAGAGTATGTGGAATATGAGGACATTCCTGCATATTTTGTTACAGCTATGGTGAGTATAGAGGACAAGAAATTTTACAAGCATAACGGAATAGACTATAAGGCTATATTCAGGGCGGCAAAGGCGATAATCCAGGACGGAACCATAAGTCAGGGAGGCAGTACCATCACAATGCAGCTTGCCAGAACCATATATCTGGACACTAACAAGACCTGGCAGCGTAAGGTAAAGGAAATGTTTATCGCCACGGAGCTGGAGAAGCACTACAGCAAGAATCAGATAATGGAATTTTATCTGAACAACATATATTTTGCTAACGGCTACTACGGAATACAGGCAGCATCAAAGGGATATTTTGACTGCGATATAAGTGAGCTGGACTTGTCACAGGTGGCTTTTTTGTGCGCGATTCCAAACAGCCCCACATATTACGACCCGCTGGTAAACAGCGGCCATACAATTACCAGGCGCAACAGGATCCTGCTCAACATGTACGAGGACGGCAAGATATCCGAGAAGATGTACAACGAGGCGGTCAACGAGCAGATTATCATGAATGTTCCGCAGAAAAAGGAGGTGGGCAGGAATAATTACGTGGATACCTATGCCTACTACTGTGCAACACTGGCACTTATGAGAAACGAAGGTTTTGAGTTTAAATATTATTTTGATACAGACGAGGAGAAGGATGAGTACCAGCAGAATTATGATGAGATGTACTCTTACTGCCAGAAGGAGCTCTACAGTGGGGGGTATAAAATCTACACCTCAATCGACATGGAAAAACAGACACTTCTGCAGAACTCTGTGGATGAGGCACTGGCAGACTTTACAGACACCAATGATGAGGGTGTATACAAGATGCAGGGAGCAGCAGTGTGCATAGACAATTCCACAGGACAGGTTGTAGCGATTGTGGGTGGCAGGAGCCAGGATTTTTCGGGCTATACATTAAACAGGGCTTACCAGAGCCACCGTCAGCCGGGAAGCTCAATCAAGCCTCTAATTGTGTATACACCAGTCTTGGAGCGGGGCTATACGCCGGACTCTATAGTGGATGACCACCAGTTTGAGGGCGGACCATCCAACGCATCCGGCAGGTATTATGGAGAGGTTACTCTGCGTTTTGCGGTGGAGCAGTCCTTAAATACGGTTGCATGGCAGCTCTATGATGAGCTGACTCCGGCAGTGGGGCTTCAGTATCTTAAAAATATGAATTTTACAGAAATCAAGAATTCGGACTATATAGATGCCACAGCCCTTGGAGGATTTACAAATGGTGTTTCTACGCTGGAGATGGCGTCAGCCTATAGGGCGATTGAAAATAATGGCTATTTCAAGGATCCGACATGTATAGTAAAAATCGTTGATTCAGACGAGAATGTCATATATGAGTCAGAGGATGTGGACACAGTAATCTACAATGAGAATGCCTCAAGGATGATGACTGACATCTTAACCGGCGTTATGGAGACTGGAACAGGAAAGAGCTTAAAGCTTACGGACATGCCTTGTGCAGGAAAAACAGGAACCACCAATGATTTAAAGGATGGCTGGTTCTGTGGTTTTACCAGATACTACACTACAAGTGTCTGGGTAGGCTGTGATATTCCGGAAAAGGTAAAGGGCTTAAACGGAAGCTCGTATCCGGGAACCATCTGGAAAAATTATATGGAGACTATTCATCAGGGCTTAACGCCTATGGATTTTCTGCCATACGCCCAGCTGTCAGATGAATTTTTGCAGAATCAGGATGCACAAAATGCAGATGAGGGGCAGGCTTGGCAGGATAACCAGAATGTGGATGAAAATGGACAGGCAGTACAGGATGGGCAGAACGTAGATGCTGATGGTCAGGTGATTCAGGACAATCAGAGTGGACAGAGTACAGATGCCAATGGTCAGACATCACAGAATGGACAGGGAGCAGATGCAGTAGGTCAGATTCAGCAGAATGGACAGGGAGCAGATGCGGCAGGACAGACCCCACAGAACGGACAGGGAGCAGATGCGGCAGGACAGACCCCACAGAACGGACAGGGAGCAGATGCGGCAGGACAGACCCCACAGGACGGACAGAATGCAGGTTCAGCAAACTGAAATGGCGCAATTTTACACGAAATTGAGACATAATCATATTGATTAAATAAATTCAATGAACTATAATCGACACATACGAGGAAAAGGAGCAGATTTCTATGAAAAAATATGGATTTGGCGTAGATGTTGGTGGAACAACCATCAAGATGGGTTTTTTTGAGACAAGCGGAAAGCTTATGGATAAGTGGGAGATTAAGACAGACACATCCAATGGCGGTGAAAATATCTTATCTGATATTGCAAAGGCAATTGACAACAAGCTTGCCCAGGAAGGTATTTCGAAGAATGATGTGCAGGGTGTGGGAGTAGGCGTTCCGGGACCTGTAAACAGCAAGGGTATAGTGCTTAAGTGCGTAAACCTTGGCTGGGGTGTGTTTAATGTAGAAGAAGAGCTTGCAAGTCTGACAGGACTTAAGGTAAAGGCAGGAAATGATGCAAATGTTGCCGCTCTCGGAGAGATGTGGCAGGGTGCCGGCAAGGGCAGTGAGGACATGGTAATGGTTACACTTGGAACAGGTGTAGGCGGTGGAATCATTGTGGATGGCAAGGTAATTGCCGGAGCAAATGGTGCCGGTGGAGAAATCGGACATATCACAGTAAATGATGATGAAATTGAGGCTTGTAACTGTGGACAGTACGGCTGCTTAGAGCAGTACACCTCTGCAACAGGAATCGTAAGAATGGCAAAGAGAAAGCTGGCAAAGACAGATGAGGAGACAAGCCTTAGAGCTGTGGATGAGCTTTCTGCCAAGATTATTTTTGATGAGGCAAAGAAGGGCGACAAGATTGCAGGTGAGCTTGTAGAGGAGCTTGGCAAGATACTTGGCAGCACACTTTCCAATATCGCAGCAGTGACAAACCCAGAGGTTATCGTAATCGGCGGTGGTGTGTCAAAGGCTGGTCAGATTCTGATTGACACAATACATAAGCATTTTATAGAATCGGTATTCCATGCCTGCAAGGACACACGTTTTGTGCTGGCAGGACTGGGAAATGATGCAGGAATGTATGGCTGTGTCAAGATGTTACTTGATTAAGTGGCTTGACAATTCGTGATATAAAGACTATTCTAGTCACTGACAAAAAAATAAGCTGCTAGGGGTGCTTGATAGCTGAGATGATTTTAAATCTGTCCCTTATTACCTGATACGGATAATGCCGTCGTAGGAAAGCAAAACGTAGTCGATATGGCTCCTCCTAGCACCAAGTACAAAGGAGGAGTTTTTTATGTCATTTTTTGCAACACCAGTAGTAG
>URLU01000191.1 GCA_900548765.1 uncultured Lachnobacterium sp. | reverse complement strand
TGGAGATTCATCTGAAATCATCAGAGATTTGGATAAGTTCCTGAAAAAGATAAAGTGTGAAAATGGCGAAGGCGAAGCAGGACAGGAGAAAAAACCAGAGGAGAAGGATTCATCTCCAATGCAATTTTATATTCCACCATCTGTAACAGGCTCTGCCAACAGTCATTTTTACAGGATATATCTGGCCTACTATCCGGAAATTGAGCTGGCAAATGTACACGCCTACAAGACAGTATATGCCTTAAAGCCTATTGCAGAGGAACTTATATACGAGCCGGATGATATTATTTCAAATGAAGGCAGTGCCCAGAAAATCCTGCAGGATGGATTTAAGATTCTTTTAAAGACCCAGAAGGGGCAGGATGAGCTGCAAAAGATAATAAAGCCCGGATATGACATCAAAAAGGTTGAAATTTATGAGTGCAGCGAGGCTGAATACAAGAAGGGCTTTGACGGAATAGGCTCAGAAATCCTGATTGATCTGGATTCATCAGTTGAAGAAATTGAAGAAAAAGCCCAGGAAAAGCAGGAGAAAAAGCCCAAAGAGGTTAAGCCGGGAGATTTTGTCGTCCAGTCCAAGGAGCCGGGCAAAGCCAAGAAGCTTGCCAAGGATAAAAAGGCAAAGGGCGAGAAAGCGGCTTTTATAAGTGTTGACATACATAAGATGGACATGCTGATGGACCTAATCGGAGAGCTGGTTATATCAGAATCGGTGGTTCTGCAGAATCCCGATCTGAAGGTGCCGGGACTTAAGCTTGACAACTTTAACAAGGCGGCAACCCAGATGTCCAAGATATCTACGGATTTACAGAATGTGATTATGTCAATGCGAATGGTACCGCTTACCAATACCTTCCAGAAGATGAACCGAATAGTCTTTGATGTGTCGAGAAAGCTTGGCAAGGAAATAGACTTTGAAATGGTGGGAGATTCGACAGAGGTGGATAAGAATATTATCGAGCATATTTCTGACCCCCTCATGCATCTGGTCCGGAACTCTGTAGACCATGGTATTGAAAGCAAGGAAGAACGAATCGCGGCGGGTAAGCCTGAGAGGGGAAGAGTTACACTCTCAGCCAAGACTGAATCAGGAAAGGTATGGATATCCGTTACAGACAACGGAGCCGGACTTGACCGGGAAAAGATTATGGCAAAGGCGAAAAAACAGGGGCTTTTAGACCCGGCAAGATCAGAGGCATCATATACGGACAAGGAGGTATACCAGTTTATCACGCTGCCGGGATTTTCTACCAATGAAAAGGTGACAGAGTATTCTGGACGTGGAGTTGGAATGGATGTTGTAGTTTCAAACATTCAGGAAATAGGTGGTACACTTGAAATTGAGAGTGTTGCCGGTGTGGGAAGCACAATGAGCCTTAAGATACCGCTCACACTTGCCATTGTAGATGGAATCGTGATGGAGGTTGGCAATTCATCCTTTGTCATTGAGACCGGAGTAGTCAAGGAATTTGTCAGTGTGACAGATAATATGATGATACATGAGCCGGGGGGCGCGGAGAGCGTGATGCTCAGAGGTGAGTGCTATCCGGTGAGAAGAGTCGGTGAATGGTATGGAATCAAGGACTGCAAGACCAATGTAGAGGACGGAATGATGGTTATTCTGGAGGTCGAGGACAGAAAGGTATGTCTCTTTGTAGACCGTCTGGTTGGAAAGCAGGAAATCGTAGTTAAGCCAATCCCTTCTTATGTTAAGAAAGTGAAAGGCCTGTCAGGATGTACCCAGCTGGGAGATGGAAGCATAGCGCTTATTCTGGACCCAGGTGGAATAACTGAGTAGGAAAGGATGGTTTGATATATGGTTAATCACAATTCACAGAAAGATAAGTATGTGACCTTTAAGTCTGGTGATGAATATTTCGGACTTAAGATAGAATATGTAAATGAAATCATTGTATTTCAGGAAATCACTGAGGTGCCTGAGAGCGAGGATTACATGAAGGGGCTTATAAATCTGAGAGGAAAAATCATTCCGGTCATAGATGTGCGGCTCAGGTTTAAGCAGGAACCATTTGAGTACAATGACAGAACCTGTATTATAGTGGTAAATGTCAAGGGCGTTATTGTTGGACTTATCGTTGAGAAAATAGCTGAGGTTGTTGAGATAACGGAGGAAAATATTTTGCCGTCACCGAAGATGGGGAAAACTGATAATACAGAAAACAAATATGTATATGCAATCGGCAAGGTTGGTGATGAGGTAAAATTGTTACTTGACCCTGACAGATTACTCAATGATGAAGGTCTGACAAATCTTGAAAACGACACAGACAGCGATGATGAAGAAGAGAGAGGAGAAAATTAGCAATGAAGAATTTAATGAGAACAATGTATGCTAAAGTAGCAGCATTCCTTGCGTTTATTGATGTGACAAGTGTATTCCTTATAATAACAGGTTACACCACAGCAAAAAACGTTATGGCGAGTGATACACCGGAAAGGTATATACACAACTACAATATCTATTCCCTGGTTATGATTATACTCATGGGAAGTGTATTTACAGCTTTTGGCATGGCTATGTTAGGCAGTATAAGAAAGGGCTTTAAAGAGGTTAAATCTGTAACTCATGCCCTGGCAGATGGTAACACTGATATTGATATTAAATACAATAAAAACGATGAGTTTGGCGACCTTTTAAGAGATTACCGGCGCTTAATAGATAACACAAAGTCACAGGCAGAGCTGGCAGAAGCTGTTGCAGGGGGCAATCTCACAATACAGATTACACCAAGGTCTGAGCATGATGTACTTGGACTTGCTTTAAAGAACATGGTTGAGAAAAACAGGAATGCACTTTCAAATATCAATGAGTCAGCTTATCAGGTAATGACAAGTTCATCACAGGTGGCAAGTGCTTCTGAGGCATTGGCACAGGGCTCAACTGAGCAGGCAAGCGCGATTGAGGAAATCACATCTTCAATTACAGATATTGCAGACAAGACCAAGAACAATGCACAGCAGGCTACAGAAGCTGCTACACTTATGAATAATGCAATTACATATGTAAATCAGGGTAACGAACAGATGAAGGGCATGGTGTCAGCTATGGAGGACATCAACAAGTCATCTGAGAGCATCTCAAAGATTATAAAGGTTATTGATGATATAGCTTTCCAGACCAATATACTGGCACTCAATGCAGCTGTAGAGGCAGCAAGAGCAGGAGATGCAGGAAAGGGCTTTGCAGTAGTTGCAGAGGAAGTCAGAAATCTGGCTGCAAAATCAGCGGCAGCAGCATCTGAGACCGCGGAGCTTATAGAGGATTCAATCCAGAAGGTTGAGGCGGGGTCAAAGATTGCAGATGATACAGCAAACGCACTTCAGACTATCACAGATGGGGTATCAAGAAGTGAGAAGATTGTACATGATATAGCAGAGGCATCTAATTATCAGGCAACTGCTGTGGCTCAGATAAATCAGGCTATCAATCAGGTATCACAGGTAGTTCAGACTAACTCATCTACAAGTGAAGAGTGTGCGGCTGCAAGTGAAGAGTTATCTAGCCAGGCTGTTCATATGAGAGAAATGATTTCAATCTACAATCTCGGAGCAGAGAAGAGCAGAAGAAATGATTTGTCACATGACATTTCCGGAAGTGATATACAGCCTATGGAAAATGAATCGAATGAGCAGATTATTTCTCTTGGAGATGGATTTGGCAAATACTAAGATACAGCCGGCGTTTTACAGCGTCGGCTTTTTGCAATAGCGAAGTATGCAGGAGTAACTGTCAGTGGCAGGTTTTATGTATACCAATGCATAATGGAGAAATATACAGTGACAGGTTCTTTGTGTATTTAAGTATATAGGCACAGGTGGAGGCAGAATGGATAATTATAAAAATGATAGCAGAAGAATAGCGGAGCTTGTGACTGTTATAATTTTTTCACTGGATGAAATATTCATGATAATGCGTACAGTCATATATGAATGGGGGTATTTAAGCTCTCTTATTTTGCTTGCATCTTTACTTGGAATAGTGGGGGTCTATCTCTTTAAATACAGGACACTGCACCACAGGGCTGTCATTTATTCGTCTATTATGTCTATGTCCATGTTTGTCCATGTCATACAGATGGATAGCTTTATGCCAATTATTATTCCTACGGCTACCTTTATAATCGTACTGGCTGTGCTGGGGGAAATACTGGCATTACTGCCTGCCTTGTTTGGATTTATGCTTACGATTTTTTACCACGGAATAGTGGTATCTACCTTTGGTATACATCAAATCAGTGATTTGTATACCTATATTGTGCCAATTGCAAATATATTATTTTGTTTTTATCTGGCATATATATGGATTAAGTGTAGAAACCAGAATGAAGAAAATATCAAAAATGTTATAAGCAGATACCAGAAAGCTGAGAGAACAAAGGATGATTTTCTGGCAAACGTAAGCCATGAAATCA
>URLU01000190.1 GCA_900548765.1 uncultured Lachnobacterium sp. | reverse complement strand
GCCCAATATAAAAAACAGAATCACAACCACCACATAGCGTAATATTGATTTTGCTATGATTCTGCGATTGGCATTTTTGCCTCCGTCCAGTGTGACGGAATCTAAAATTACTGTAGCCAGATTAATTGCCATGCCTATTGCAATGGCGATGCCATACCATAATCCAATTGTATAGCCCAGCTTATCATCTACAAACCACACACCAGCCAGCTCTACCAGTACTCCATAGAGTACTATTCCCAGTACCAGTCCCGGTAATGCATCATTGATTCTTCTTAACATTCTTCTTTCCTTTGTCGTCTGAATCTATAAGTCTCTTTGCCATCCTGTATACATTGTTGAAGCCCGCAAGTGCTCCTACAAAAAAGAGCGGCACACTAATCCACGTAAGCCCGGTTTTATTTCCAATCCAGACTCCAAGCATAGTACATAAAAAGATAGGTACCAGCATGTTTATGCCGAATTGAAAAACCATAATCAGGGCATCCATTACATCTCTGTTATTCTTCTTTTTCATAGTCTTCATTATAACATTTTTGTGTCAGTTTTCCTATTAATTAAAAATAAAATACAAAAAACCTGCCACAGGCAGCTTTTCCTGCATACTTTGGTATATTAAAGGGAAAGCCAAAGCTTTCCCTATCTATAGCTCCAAGCATACTTTTCTGTTTGAATGCTCATATCTGCGCAGTATCACCCCTGCACTTCTCAACATTTTCTTTGACGCAACTACTCCCGGTGTATTTTCATACTTGTCACTGTCATATACTACTTCTCTTATGCCAGACTGGATGATAGCCTTTGCACATTCATTGCATGGAAACAATGTCACATAAATAGATGCCCCCTCAAGGCTGCCTCCCCTGTAATTTAATATAGCGTTAAGCTCACTATGGGTAGAATAAAAATACTTGTTATCCTCGCCCTCTCTTGCCCAGGTAAATTCATCATCTGAGCAGCCGGTCGGGAATCCATTATATCCCATAGAAAGTATCTTGTGTTCCTGGCTTACAATACATGCGCCCACCTGAGTATTCGGGTCCTTTGAACGCATGGCAGAGAGCATGGCTATTCCCATGAAGTATTCATCCCAGCTTATATAATCCTGTCTCTTTGTATCTGCCATCTTACTTCTCCTTATTTTGTACCGAAGATTCTGTCTCCTGCATCTCCAAGTCCCGGCACAATGTACTTGTGCTCGTTCAAATGGTCATCTAAAGCTCCGATTATGATGTCTACATCAGGATGTGCCTCTGAGAGATGTTTTACTCCTTCAGGAGCGGCAATTATACACATAAAGTGGATGTTTTTAACCCCCTTTTCCTTGAGCATATCAAGGGCTGCCGCTGCCGAACCGCCTGTTGCAAGCATTGGGTCTACCACAAATACCTCTCTGTTTGCGCAATCTGCCGGGAGCTTGCAGTAATACTCGATTGGCTCTGCAGTCTCAGGATCCCTGTATAATCCGATATGTCCTACCTTTGCGGCTGGTATAAGCTGCAGCATTCCGTCTACCATTCCAAGTCCAGCTCTTAAGATTGGAACTACCGCAAGCTTCTTTCCCTTAAGCTCTTTTACTGTTGTCTTACATACCGGTGTCTCGATTTCCACATCGGCAAGCTCCAAGTCTCTTGTTGCCTCATAACACTCAAGCATTGCTATCTCACTTACCAGATTTCTGAAATCCCTTGAGCCTGTCTCAGTTCTTCTTATAATACCTATCTTATGCTGAATCAAAGGATGATCCATCACTACTACCTTGCCCATTTATTTATTCTCCTTCGTTTAATATTTTTACCAGTTTCTTTATTGTCATTCTAAGACTTTCATAGCACAGTCCATAATTCTGCAGGGCTCCGCCATAAGGGTCTAAGATCTCCAGCTCATCACCAACAAATTCTGATAATACATACACATGCTCTGGATTTATCTCTGGATACAGCTCCAATACCTTGTCCCTGTAACCGGATTCCATTGTCAGTATAATGGTATTCTCTGTCACTTCCTCTATATCAAGCTGCTTAGATGTAAACCCCTCTGTGTCTATTCCATTGCTTATCAGTACTGCTTCTGCTTTCTGGTTCATAGGTTCTGGGAATTGTACCACCAGCCCACGGGCCAGTATCTCTACCGGTTTCTTTAGCACAAATTCATTCATTATGCCTGCCGCCATCGGCTCTCTGCTGGTTCCTGATTTGGCAACAAAGATTATTCTGTCAATACCGCCGTTCATCTTTGTACCTCCATTATCTACAGTTTAACAGTTTTATTATTTTTCATCAACAGCATGCACGACCTGATGTCCTGCTGCTTTAAGCATTCTGTTCATTATAGCCTGTCCGATTCTCGGTGTGGCAAAGCTTTCTGAATAGATAGCACTGACTGCCAGCTCATCGCACTCCCTGAGTATCTTGTAGAGATGTCTGGCTATGGCATCCTCGTCGGACTTGCTGCCCATACAGAGTATAACATCTGCGGCATAACTGTCCTTTGTCTCCTCTGTTGCGATTACTGCCACCTTGTCTCCTGCTGCCTGTTTTTCCTTAACAAGAGCATTGATTTTATCCACTACAGCCTGCTGCTTACCATCCACGATTATCATGTCTGCCTTTGGTGCGTAATGCTTGTACTTCATGCCCGGTGCCTTTGGCTTTCTGGTATCATCTGCTGCTATTATGCCCGGGTCAATAACCACTTCCTGGCCCAGTACCTCTGACAGCATCTGAGGTGTGATATATCCCGGTCTTAAGACCATAGGTGTGTCCTCTGTCAAATCAATTATTGTGGATTCAATGCCGATTCCTACTGCACCCCCGTCAATAATCATGGCGATTTTGCCATCCAGATCCTCTGCCACATGGGCTGCCTCTGTAGGACTTGGCCTGCCTGAGGTGTTTGCGCTTGGTGCCGCAATCAGGCATCCGCTTTTCCTGATGAGTTCAAGGGCTACCGGATGATTTGGCATACGCACAGCTACTGTGTCCATGCCGCCTGTTGTGGCATCCGGCACAGCCTCGCTTTTCTCCACTATCATGGTAAGGGGGCCCGGCCAGAAGGCATCTGACAGCTTCTTTGCCTGGTCTGGGATATTTATGCCCACCCTGTACATATCCTCAAAATCTGCTATGTGTACAATTAAGGGATTATCAGATGGACGTCCCTTTGCGGCATATATTTTCTTTGATGCTTCTGGATCAAGGGCATCCCCGCCCAATCCGTACACTGTCTCTGTAGGAAAGGCTACAAGCTCGCCTGCTGCTATAAGCCTGCCTGCTTCCTCGATTTTTTCATGTTCTATTTTCTGTGAATCAATCTTTATTATTTTTGTATTCATTTAGTCTTTCATCTGATTTCTTTAATTTTGTTTTATCCTGTATATTATATAATACACAGGGCTCACTTTCAAGATTTTAACTGGTATGAAGTATTGTGCCAAATTAAGAACATGCGCATTTTCTCTTGAAAGCATATTTCTTTTGTACTAGAATAATACTAAGCCAATTTCGGCGAATAATGATCATTATTATATAAGGAGGATTTCATTATGGCATACGTTATTTCAGATTCATGCGTTAGCTGTGGAACATGTGCTGGTGAGTGCCCAGTTGGAGCTATCTCTGCTGGTGATACACAGTACGTTATCGATGCAGATGCTTGCCTCGATTGTGGTACATGCGCTGGTGTTTGCCCAACTGGAGCAATCAGCCAGTAATAGCTATAAAGCTTACAAAAGACCACCGTTTTTGCGGTGGTCTTTTTTTATGCGTTGGCAGGCTTTGTTGCCACATTATTCTGTTTCTCACGCTTTAGGAAAAATGATGCTTTCTTCTTTTTGATATTGCCCCTTATGGCGGCATCAAGCTTCTTGTACCGCTCCTCCTGGGCATTTTCCTGCTCCCTCATGAGATAGTTCATCTCTTTCAGGACACGTTCCTCTACCTCTGTGCCTATCTGTAAGGACAGCTCCTCGTTATTTAGTGAAATAGCCTTACCTACTATGTCATTCATGACTTCCCTGAACTGCTGCATCTTGTCCTCAGATGAGAGCATGTCCACCTCGCGTCTGTGGACAAGCCTTGGCTGTCCTGTCTCAGCCTCGCCACTTATGGTCTCATTATGTAGTATCTTCTTGATTGTCCTAAGCTGGTATCCCTGCTCCTTAAGTTCCTTTATTCTCATGAATTCATGAATATTTTCCTTTGTGTAATATCGGTGCCCCATCTCATTTCTTGGTACAGACAGGTCCAATTCTTCCTCCCAGTAACGTAGTACATGAGCTTCAACATTTACTGCTGCCGCTGCATCTCCAATCATGTAACGTACTTTTTCCAAGCTTTTGGCCTCCTTTATTACATTTGACTTCATATGTTTATTATAGATACTACTTGTCCTATGATTCAACATTTTTTAATCGTATAATTATGACAAAAAATGCAAAAAGTAAACCAGACCTCTGG
>URLU01000189.1 GCA_900548765.1 uncultured Lachnobacterium sp. | reverse complement strand
TACTCATACAGCCGCAGAAATCCTCCGAGGGCAGCTATCTGGCAGGCATATGGATAAAGGATGATCTGGCAGGCATCGGCACCATGACCTACTACACCATAGACAAGGAGTTTGGTGCCCTGGGACACGGAATCGGAGACGGAGTCACAGAAAATCTCTTGTCAGTCCATGACGGAGATCTCTACAATATGTCCTTACAGCGAATAGACAAGGGTGTGGCAGGAAAGCCGGGGCAGGTGGCAGGCACCATATATTTTGGCAGCAAGAGCCATATAGGGCATCTGGATAACAACTTAAATATTGGAATCTATGGCACTCTGGACGACGAGGATTATACAGCTTACTCGGAGACCGACCATTTGTATGAGGCAGCCCACAAGCAGGACATAGAAATAGGCAGTGCCCAGATTATATCTGAGGTGTCAGGAGAAATAAAGACCTATGATGTCAAAATCACAGAGGTGGACTTAGGAACTAAGGATGAGAATAAGGGGATTGTGCTTCAAATCACAGATGATGAGCTGATAGAGCTGACCGGGGGCATAATTCAAGGAATGTCAGGTTCGCCGATAATACAGAATGGCAGGATAATCGGGGCGGTCACCCATGTGTTTGTGAATGATCCGACGCAGGGGTATGGGATATTTATTGAGAATATGTTGGAACGGTGACATAAATATTGACAATAAAAGTATAAAAATGGTACATTATCAGTGGAGGTGATTGTATGTTAAAAAACTATCTGATGGAAAATTATGGATACAATGAGCCAATATTTTTAAATGAATTATCAATTAAAGGAATATCTCAAAATGCTATTAGGCAGTCTATTAAGCGGCTTGCTGAGAATGGGGTTCTTGAAAGATATGATAATGGAATATATTATATACCAAAGAATGGGGGCGTTCTGGGAAAGAGCTATCTTGACCCGTCCATGGTTGTTATGCGTAAATATGTAAAAAATAAATCAGAGCAATTTGGATACATTACAGGACTTTCGTTTGCAAACCAACTAGGCTTGACAACACAGATGTCGGCAGTTGTTGAAGTAGTGACAAATCGAGAATCGACAAATGGACGTTTTGTAATGGTGGGAAAACAAAAAGTAAGGGTAAAAAAATCAATTATACAAATATCAGAGTCAAATGCAGAACTTTTACAATTACTGGATGGAATTACACAAGCTGAAAAGTATACAGAACTCACAATAAATGAGACAGTTGAGATTCTAACTGCATATATACGGAGAAAGAAATTTACCCAAAAACAATTATCTGATGTATCGACTGCATTAACGGGTGGAACAGCAAAAAAATTAATTGAATGGGGGATAATTTATGAATTTGCATGATGATAGAGAGGTTTTTGAAGAATTGATAGTTGGAACGGCAAACGAATTGTAAATAATTATATATATCGTTTTTTAAGGAAAATTGACAGGTTGGACATAGCTGAAACTTATAATTTGATGCCCTTTGAAATAACAAAGCAGACAATAGAAAGAACGTTAGTGGATAAAGTTTTTGCTATATGTGATTATTATATGCAAGGTAAAACTGAACGTCATTCGAGACATTTGTATGACATACATAAAATTGTCACTTCTGTTGGCATAACGGATGAAATGAAAAGACTTGTTCCAGAAGTTAAAGCGGTACGGTCAAATCTGTCAATTTGCCCATCGGCAAGGGAAGGTGTTAGTGTCACAAAGGTTTTGTATGAGATAATAGATAAGCAAGTGTATAGGATGGATTATGAAAATATTACATTAGGATTACTTTTTGTACCTGAAACATATCAGGCGGTGATACAAAGTATTAGGCAATTAGCGGAGAGTGGAATGTGGGATTGAAAAATATCTTTTATAATGTAAATGAACTGGCAGATAAAGGTATAGGAGATTTTAAGCTTATAATTGACGATAGCCTACAGCTTTCTTGTGATGCGATTTTCACGAATTGCGAAAGGATAAACTGAGGAATACGGATATTATAGAATATGGCAATATTGTAGAAATAGCAGATATTTAATTTGTGGGAGACAAGCAGATGAATGAACTTATCAATAGTGTAATAATACTCAGATATAAAGGACAACAACAATGCACATACTCATAGACGCAGACGCATGCCCGGTAGTAGGCATCGTAGAAGAACTCGCAGAAAAATACAATATCCCAGCCACCTTGTTGTGTGACACCAACCATGTGCTGTATTCCGACTATAGCCAAGTCATAATTGTTGGTGCAGGGGCAGACGCCGTAGATTATAAGCTAATCAGTCTCTGCCATAAAGGTGATATTGTAGTATCTCAGGACTATGGTGTAGCAGCCATGGCTCTCAGCAAGGGTGCCTATGCTATTCATCAATCAGGCAGATGGTACACTGATGAAAATATTGATCAGATGCTAATGGAGAGACATATTAACAAGAAAGCGAGGCGCAGCTCACATAAGAATCATGTCAGAGGACCAAGAAAGAGGACAGACGAGGATGATGTACGCTTTGCCCAATCTTTTGAAAAAATGATATTGATGGCAAAATCAGTTAAAGATACAGAAATATAAAATGTGCATTGTTATGACAATGTATTATTTAAAGTTGAGGAACACAACATGAAAATAGTAGTAGCAATGGACTCCTTCAAAGGCAGCATGACAAGCCTCCAGGCTGGCGCAGCCTGCAAAGCAGGAATACTTAAAGCCATGGATGCTGACGTGGTAGTCAAACCTCTGGCAGATGGCGGTGAGGGGACAGTCACAGCCTTGGTTGATGGGCTGAATGGAAAATACGAATATGCCGAAGTCACTGGACCTATGGGAGAAAAAGTACGGGCAAGATATGGAATACTGCAGGATAAAACTGCAGTGATGGAGATGGCAGAGGCTGCGGGAATTACTCTGGTGAAAGGTCAGCTCAACCCATGGCAGGCAACATCTTTTGGTGTGGGTGAGCTTATACTTGACGCTGTTAAAAAGGGCTGTCGCAATTTCATAATCGGAATCGGTGGAAGTGCCACCACGGAGGGAGGCATTGGCATGCTGTCAGCACTGGGATATGAATTTTATGATGAGGCTGGCAATAAGTTAGCCCCTGTCTTTGAGTCACTTGGAAGGGTTAAAAAGGCTTGTGCAGATAAGGTGCCGGAGAAATTAAAAGAGTGCCGCTTTGAGATAGCATGTGATGTCACCAATCCTTTATGCGGTGAGAATGGCAGCATATATATTTTCGGAGGTCAAAAAGGCGTGAGAGAAGAGGAAAAAGCAGATATGGACAGGCAGATGAGACACTATGCTGACTGTCTTGAAGTCTATGCTGGCAGAAAAATAAGCCAGATTCCTGGAACCGGTGCCGCAGGTGGCTTGGGCTTTGCTTTTATATTTGGATTTAACAACGTAGAACTTAAATCAGGAATTAATATCGTACTTGATGCCGTTGATTTTGAGGATGAAATGCAAGATGCAGATATAGTTGTAACTGGTGAGGGCAGGCTGGATTCCCAGACTGCTATGGGCAAAGTACCTATTGGTGTGGCAAAAGCAGCCAAAAGACATGGCTGCAAGGTTATTGCTCTCGCAGGAAGTGTATCAGATGATGCCAGAGAGTGCAACAGGGAGGGGATAGATGCCTTTTTCCCTATAATACGCAGCCTTACATCTCTTGATGAAGCCATGAAGTGTGAAACTGCAGAGAGGAACATGGAAAATACAGCAGAGCAGGTATTTCGTCTCCTTTCTTGTATAAAATAGTGCATTTTCCATAATTAATTGCTATAATTACAATCAGACATTTAAGCAGGAGGAATAAAAATGGCAGAACAGTTAAAGAAAAGAAGTGAGGTTCCGGTAGAGCTTACATGGGACTTGACAGCATTGTATAAAAGTGATGAGGAAATGTTTGCAGCCCTTGATGAAGCAAAGAAGCTTTGTGATTCGATTGTTGCAAAATATCAGGGCAAGTTAAACACAGCAGAGGCGATAAATGCCTGTTATAAGGACTATGAGGACTGGCTTAAAATCGTAGTTATTGTAAGCCACTATGCAGACCTTGGAGCATCAGTTGACTATACAGACAGTGCGCTTCAGGAATTAAATGGAAGGGTAATGACCGAGCTGACAGCTATGGAAAGCAGGTTCAGCTTTATTGAGAGTGAGGTTTTACAGCAGTCTGAGGATGTGATTAAGAAAGCTATTGATGAAGCCGCAGGAGCCAAAAACACACTCAAGGATTTGCTCCGCATGAAGCCGCATATGCTTGCACCAGAGGCAGAACGTGTGATGAAGGCTATGGGTCAGACAATCCAGACACCATATGAGATTTACAACGTGACAAAGCTTGCAGATATGCAGTTCCCTGATTTTACAGCTGATGGAAAGGTATATCCCCTTGGCTATTCTCTCTATGAGGATGACTATGAGTATGAGACAGATACCAAAGTGAGAAGGGCTGCTTTTGAGGCATTTTCAAAGAAGCTTAAGGAGTATGAAAATGTCACAGCC
>URLU01000188.1 GCA_900548765.1 uncultured Lachnobacterium sp. | reverse complement strand
GAGACTCCGCAAAAAAAGCTCTGGAATTTGCCGTGAATAATCACGCTGACTCCAAAGCTGTATTTACACGTCTTGCTGATATGTACAAAGAAGATGGAGAGACTGACAAGGCAGCCCGGTTAGTCGATATAGCAGAGGAGCTGAACTCCATGTCAAAGCGTGTCATAATCAGTGCTTTAAACGACCATAACGACTGATGTACTCGTCCTGTATTCTGGATGCCTGACTTCTGGTGAGAGTGTCCCAGTATATAGGCTCTGTTATGTCAAACTTCTCACGGAACTCCCGCAACCGCTCTATCTGATGAGCTGTTGCCGGGGTTTGTTTTTTGGCTTTATATATCAGCTCCTGGGGCTTAAAATCCTTATCATTTTTCTCTATTGCAATGTCCTGAAGCTTCTCAAAGACCTGCATGGTCTCCACCGCATCATCCAAAGCCCTGTGGGCATTCTCTCTGTTTATGTCAAAATACTGGCAGAGACTCTCAAGCTTCTTAGGCATGTCTGCCGGCAGATAGCGTCTTGCCAGCTTCAGGGTGTCATAAGCAGACATGGAAAGTGACAGCTTATGGTTTACAGCCCACTGCTTGATAAAGCTATAGTCAAAGCCTATGTTCTGACCTACCAGCACATCATCCCCTATAAAGTCAATAAGTCCCTGCACAGCTTTATCCATATCCTCGCCGCCCGCCGTCATCTCATCCGTTATTCCAGTCAGTTCTGCAACTCTCCGGGGAATCGGTATCCTGGGGTCTACAAGCATGGCATAGGTGTCCGCCACCTCACCACCTCTGACTCTCACTGCACCAATCTCTATTATCCTGTCAAGCTTTACGGCAAGACCTGTCATCTCCAGGTCAACCACCGTGTAATCCTTAATCCTCTTCATATTCTACATACTCGATTCCAGCCTGATTGTCCAGCGGGTCTCTGTCATCATAGTGAAAGAGTACCCAGACAGGCTCTTTTTCCCTGACTGGCAGGGTGTCAATGGACCTCTGCTTTTTGTCTGGAAACCTATAGTGAAATGGCTCCACATGTGACAGCTTGCCCTTTGCACAGTATCTGTGGGTCATCTTCTTAAAGGAGGCTGCGTCCACAGCCCAGCCCGGTCTGCTCTTGCAGTTTTCCCTGTAATACAGGTCAAAAATAAGTGCTTCTTCAAGCATCTTCACGATATCGCTCTGCTTCCTTTCTCCCGCCTTAGTTTGAAGCTCTGCCTGCATAAACTCAAGAAGTATCTCGCACCTTCTGATTCTGGAATGGCTCATTGCAAGATAGCCCTTTTCCTCATAGAAATCTCCCAGTCTCTGAAAGAAGTCAAAAGCGCTGTCATAGAACACATCCATAAGCTTCATGGTTATCTCAAACTGTCCACTATTGTAGTAGACTTCCAGCATTTCTTCCACCTTCTTGATACGCAGTACATCATCAAAGCTTATCCATTTTGTGGATAAGACCTCGTAAGGCGGTCTGTCATGGTAGATAATTCCATACTCCTTGGCATGCTCGTACATAAATGAGCCCTTTAATACCTTTAGAAAACCAAGCTGTAACTGATTTGGCTTAAGCTCATATATCTCATCAAAGGATTTGGCAAAGCTGTCATAGTCCTCATAAGGCAGCCCCGCAATCAAGTCCAGATGTTCGTGAACATTTGCCCCTGACTGGATGGCTCTCACAACCTCCTTAAGTCTCTCAAGCTTCATGGTTCTGTGTATCTCTTTTATCGTCACCTCATTGGTAGACTGGACTCCAATCTCAAGCTGTATAAGCCCCGGTCTCATGTCACTGATTAATTTCAGTTCCTCCTCATTTATCAAATCAGCAGATATTTCAAAATGAAAATTTGTGACACCATTATCGTGCTCCTTGATAAAACGCCATATTTCCATGGCATGGGCATGATTGCAGTTAAAGGTTCTGTCTACGAACTTAATCTGAGGCACCTTCTGATTTATGAAAAATAAGAGTTCTTTTTTCACCAGCTCTGTATCTCTGAACCTCATGGATTTATCAACAGATGACAAACAGTAGCTGCAGGAAAATGGACAGCCCCTGCTGCTTTCGTAGTAGATGATACGATTGGAAAAATCCTCCATCGTGTCATAACAAAATGGAATCCTGCTCATATCCATTATTGCTCTGGATTCTGTGACACGAATTCCATTATTGTCTCTGTATGCTATACCCCGAATGCTGTCCAGTTCCCTGTTTCCGGCGTAGTAATCACAGACCTCCCTGAAGGTCTCCTCCCCCTCGCCAATCATGACACCATCTATCTCAGGATGGCTTGTTAGGAAGTCCTCCACCTCGTAGGACACCTCTGGTCCGCCGACCCAGACCGGTGTATCAGGACATATCTTTTTAAACTCTCTAGCAACTGACTCTACATAGTCCAGATTCCATATATACACCGAAAAACAGAGTATATCCGGCTTTCTCTTATAGATTTCCTCCAGAATATAGTCCTTCTGGTTATTGATGGTAAACTCTGCCAGCTCAATCTGGGACTTATACTCTCCTGCACACGCCCTAAGAGAGTAAATCGCCAGATTTGAATGTATATATTTTGCGTTAATCGCTGTAAGTAGAATCTTCATTGCACTCCTAATTTTTCAAAACACATCTTATTATAATATCTATTCCTGCTATCCAGAAAAGTATGGCTCCTGCAAAATACACCTTGGTCTTCTGCTCAAAGCCAAAATGATAGCCTGTATACACGCCTGCTATTATGCACACAATTGTAAGCACCGCAACCATTATAAGAATTGCCAGCAGTCCTGTGTTCAAAAAGCCAAAGGCTATGCCTGCAAGGATTGTGTATATACTGGTGACTATGGCTATACGGACAGCCCTTTTCATGCTTATATGCTCCTGAAGATGTTCCTCAATCCTCTCATTTTTCACAGCCTTGACCACAAGCCTTATTCCAAGGCAGATAAGTATGACAATTGAGAGAATCTCTCCCAAGAGAGCCTCGTCCGATACCGGATTTTTCTTCAACAGTAATGTAGACAGAAAATATCCTACATAGATGGAAACCAGCTGAAATATGGCAATCAGCACGCATATCTTTGACAGTTGTTTTTTATTTACTTTACTCACAAGAGAGCCCTGACACTCCATCGCTGCGAATATATCAAGGGATGCACCCGCAACAATCAACAGATTTTCTATCCAGCTCATTGTGCTCCTCCTAGATTGTACTTCCTTCATTATACGAGGGAAGCTTTAATTTTGCAATTAGATATAACAAGACATATGGCACCTTTCGTAATTTTTCTACAAAGGGTGCCATGTCTAAATGTTCCGCTATTATATTAGTGCATCCACATCATTACTCAGCATCTGCTGTCTTGATTGACGCAAGCTTGTATACAAACTTGACACTGCCATTTGCTCCATCTGCGATTCCAGCATAAGACTGGTAATCAGCTCCCGCATCCAGTGTTGCCTGAAGCTTATTTGCAAGCGGCTCGATATCTCCGTTGTATGCATCAAGAATCTTGTTGATACCCTGCTCATTGAACTCTACAATTCCATCTGCCAGAGTGTGTGAACCCTCTGCCAGGGTGTTGGCTCCATCTGAAAGCTGCACTGTGCCGTCTGCAAGCTGGTTTGCACCATCCAGTAAGGTCTTGTTGTTTGATACAAGTGTGTTTGAGCCATTTACAAGCTGGGTGATTCCAGAAGTAAGGGCTGGTGCTGAATCAGCTAAAGTCTGTGTTCCTGCTGCAAGTGCCTGCATTCCTGTTACGAGGCTGTAGCCGTTTGCCTGTGTGGCGTTGATTGAAGATGCTACTGTTGACTTAGTCTGCTCGGCTGCGGATACTGCTGCCTGCTCGGCACCTGATACTGCACCGGTGTAGGCTGCTGTTGCTGCTGCCTGACCTGCTGCTGTAACTGCTGCTTCTCCTGCAACTGACTTTGACGCTGTGACTGCTGCCTCTCCTGCTACAGACTTAGCTGCTGTGACTGCTGCTTCTGCTGCTACTTGCTGTGAAACTGTCTTGGCTGTCTCCGCAACACTTTCTGCGAGACTAGCAACGATTCCGTCAACCTGTTCCTGAACACTCTGAGCTATAACTTGGTCAGCTGTAGCTCCTCCTGCGCTCGGACTAACATATTGATCATAAAAACCTGCTGCATCATCATAGGTAGCTATAGTCACTTGAATGCCTTTGGCTTGTGCTAACGCTACCATTTGCTGTCTAAAGCCTTCTTTAACGCTTGGTTCTACACCAGCCTTCAAAACAGCAATGAGCTCTTGCTTAGATTGCAGTGCTGTTGTAGCATCTACTGTTATTTTAGCACTCAAACCACTATCAAAAGTACTTCCAACATTTGATGCCACCTGGCTCTTTATGGTGTCTGCCTGAGCATTTACACTTGCTGCCACCTGGCTCTTGATAGTTTCTGCCTGTGCATCCACGTTTGCTGCCACCTGACTCTTGATGCTCTCTGCCTGTGAGTTTACAGTATCTGCTGCCTGTGCCTCAATAGCAGATTTCTGTGACGCAATAGTTCCA
>URLU01000187.1 GCA_900548765.1 uncultured Lachnobacterium sp. | reverse complement strand
TGGGGATGGAGCTTTTTTTATCGCATAAAAGAAGTAAGATGAGGAATACAGACTGCAAGGATTTATGCGATTTTCCCGCCTATTAAATAAAAATAAATTCAGAGGTGAAAAAATGAAAGACAAGCTGCAAAAAATCAGAGAAAATGCAATAGCTGAAATCGAGAAGTCAGATGGACTTGAGAAATTAAACGAGGTTCGTCAGTCAATCCTTGGCAAAAAGGGTGAGCTTACAGCAGTATTAAAGGGAATGAAGGATGTTGCCCCAGAGGACAGACCAAAGGTCGGTCAGTGGGTTAACGAGACAAGAGCTGCAATTGAGACAAAGCTTGAGGCTAAAATCGAAAAGCTAGAGGCAGAGGCACTTAAACTTAGATATGAGAAAGAGAAAATCGATGTGACAATGTCTGCAGAGAGAGGTGTAAAGGGTAATCTTCACCCAGTTACACAGGTTACTAACCAGCTCACAGATATTTTCTCGTCAATGGGCTTTGAAATCTATGAGGGAGCAGAGATTGAGACTGACTACTATAACTTTACAGCCTTAAATACTCCACAGGATCATCCGGCAAGAGATATGCAGGATACATTCTACTTATCACCTGAGTTTTTACTTAGAACACAGACCTCAGCAGGACAGATTCATGTAATGGAAGCAAAGAAGCCGCCTATCAAGGTCGTTTCACCGGGAAAGGTTTTCCGTTCAGATGATGATGCCACACATTCTCCAATGTTCACCCAGATGGAGGGACTTGTAGTGGACAAGGGCATCACTCTCTGTGACTTAAAGGGTATGCTTGAGCAGTTAGTTAAGAAAATCTTCGGTAAGGAGACCTCAACCAGACTTAGACCATCCTACTTTCCATTTACAGAGCCGTCTGTAGAGGTAGATGTGAGCTGCTTCCAGTGTGGTGGCAAGGGCTGCAGCCTCTGCAAGGGAACAGGCTGGATTGAGGTTCTTGGTGCCGGTGTTGTAAACAACAAAGTACTGGAGGGCTGTGGAATTGACACAAATGAGTACAGCGGATTTGCGTTTGGTGTAGGTGTTGAGCGTATTGCCATGCTTAAGTATGGTATCAATAATATCAAGCTGTTATTTGAATCAGATATGCGTGTACTTAAACAGATTGATGATAAATAGGATTTAAAGGAGGCTTAATATTATGATAGCACCACTTAGCTGGTTAAAGGATTATGTAGATATAGATGTAACACCAAAGGAACTGGAGGAAAAATTATTTTCCTGCGGTTTCGAGGTTGAGGAGCTTATAGAAGTAGGAAAAGACATAAGCAATGTAGTAGTTGGTCTGGTAGAGGAGTGTGAGCCAATTCCAGAGACCCACCTTTCACTCTGCAAGGTCAATGCAGGAGCACACGGCACATTTCAGATTTGCTGTGGAGCGGACAACGTAAAGGCAGGAGGCAAATTCCCACTGGCACTTATCGGCGCAACTGTATATGCAACAGCAAAGGACCATGTGACAATTGAAGGCGTCATGGAAATCAAGCAGGGCAAGCTCCGCGGATATGATTCATATGGTATGCTCTGTTCTGGTGTAGAGCTTGGACTTAACGAGGACTTATATCCGGGAGCAGGCTATAACGGACTTCTTGTACTTCCAGAGGAGGCGGAGGTCGGAGCAGATGTAAAGCCTATTCTTGGTATGGATGACTGGCTTTTTGACATTGCAATCACAGCAAACAGACCAGACTGCCAGAGTATTTATGGAATCGCAAGAGAGGTTGCCGCCGTTCTTGGAAAAGAGCTTAAGGTACCGGCCCTTGACTACACAGAGACAGATGTCAAAAAGGATGAGTTCAAGGTAAATGTAGAGGCTGCAGACATCTGCCCAAGATATATCGGACATTATGTATATGATGTAAAAATGGGAGAGTCTCCTGCATGGATGAGAAGAAGACTTGCCCTTGTGGGAATATCTTCAATTTCAAATGTAGTAGATATCACAAACTTTGTATTAAAAGAGTTAGGACAGCCAATGCACGCTTTTGATTACAATTATCTTGAGGGCAATCAGATAATTGTAAGACGTGCAAATGACGGAGAGAAGATTGTAACACTTGATGAGAAAGAGTTCGAGCTTACTTCAAATAACCTTGTAATATGTGACGGTGTAAAACCGGTTGCCCTGGCAGGAATCATGGGTGGACTCAACTCAGAGATTAAGGACACCACAACTGAAGTTCTCTTCGAGTCAGCAAAATTCGCAAGAGACAATATCAGAAAGAGCTCAAGAGCACTTGGACAGGCATCAGACTCAAGCGCACTTTACTCAAAGGGTGTGTATGAGTACACAACAGAGATGGCTATGAAGAGAGCCCTTCACCTCATTGAGGAGCTGGGATGCGGTAAGGTGTCAGCTACCCATGTGGAGGCTTCTGCAGGCCACTCAATTGAGCCAAGAGAGATGAAGGTCAGCATTAACCGCGTAAATGGTGTGCTTGGTATCAAGGTGCCTGACGAGGATATTGTGAGAATTTTAACAAATTTAAATTTTGCACCAGAAATCAATGGTGATGAGCTTACACTGAGGGTTCCTGCATATCGTGAGGATATGGACGGATATCAGGATGTGGCAGAGGAAGTTATCAGAATGTATGGATATGACCACGTTATTCCTACATTTATGCCAACAGCCCAGGTTACATTGGGAGGTCACAACAACCGCCAGAAAACAGAGGCAAAGATTAAAGAGGTACTCTGTGCTGCCGGAGCATATGAGGGAATCCATTACTCATTCTTCTCACCGGCAGATTTGGATTTGCTCAAACTGCCAGAGGATGCCAGGGAGAGACATGCAATTTCACTTATCAATCCTATTAACGTGGACTTGTCGTTGATGAGAACAACCCTCGCTTCTGAGATGCTCTATGCTATTTCAAGAAACCAGAAGAAGGGCACTCTTGAGGGCAGATTATTTGAGCTTGGTAATGTATTTATTCCAAAGGAGCTTCCACTTAAGGAGTATCCGGATGAGAGAAAGACCTTATGTGTAGGTGCATTTGGCGAAAACGAGAGCTTCTTCTCACTTAAGGGAATGGCTGAGGCAGTAGCAGATGCCTTAAATATCAAGTTCAGCTACAGGGCAGACAGCAAGACTTTCCTTCACCCATACCAGACAGCAACAATCGTCTGCCAGGGCAAAGAGGTAGGCTATCTTGGAAAATTAAGATATGAGATAGCAGACGAGCTTGACCTCAGAACAGCAGCCTATATCATGGAGATTGATTTAGAGTCTCTTACACAGTGGTACGACAAGGAGAAGAGATTTACTCCGATTTCAAAATTCCTTGAGGAAAAGAGGGATTTTGCATTTGTAGTAGACAAGGAAGTTACCTGTGAATCAATCGAAAACGTAATAGCTGAGTCATGTGATTATGTGACAGATATTAAGCTTTTCGACGTATACGAGGGGGTACAGCTTCCTGCGGATAAGAAGAGCATGGCATTCTCTGTTGTATTTACTCCAAGGGATGAGGAGTTCACAGCAAAGATGGTTGAGGGCTTCGTAAAGAACATTCTTGCAAATTTAAACGAGAAGCTTGGAGCCTCTTTAAGAGCATAGATTAGAAAAGGTATAACAAATGGATGTAAAAGATTTTGATTATTATCTTCCAGAGGAACTCATCGCGCAGGATCCTCTGGAGGACAGATCCAGCTCAAGACTTATGGTTTTGGACAAGAAAACTGGAGAAATACAGCATAAGATTTTTAAGGATATACTTGATTATTTAAAACCGGGAGACTGTCTGGTTTTAAATAACACAAAGGTTATCCCTGCCAGATTATTTGGTGTCAAAGAGGACACTCAGGCAAAAATTGAGATTTTACTTCTCAAAAGAAAAGAAAACGACATCTGGGAAACTCTTGTAAAGCCGGGTAAAAAGGCAAAGCCGGGCACAAAAATTATATTTGGCGATGGTCTTTTAGTCGGTGAAGTGATAGATGTGGTTGAGGACGGAAACAGGCTCATACAGTTCAGCTATGAGGGCATATTTGAGGAAATCTTAGACCAGCTTGGTCAGATGCCACTGCCACCATATATCACCCACACTTTAAAGGACAAAAACAGATACCAGACTGTATATGCGAAATATGATGGCTCAGCCGCGGCACCAACAGCAGGACTTCATTTTACTAAGGAGCTGCTTGAGAAAGTAAAGGCAAAGGGGATAGACATAGCAGAAGTAACCCTGCATGTGGGACTTGGCACATTTAGACCAGTAAAGGTAGAAAATGTCTTAGACCACCATATGCACTCTGAGTTTTACATGGTTAGTGCAGAGGCTGCGGAGAAGATTAATGCCACAAAGGACAGAGGCGGCAGGATAATCTCAGTTGGTACAACAAGTACCAGAACACTTGAATCGGCTGCTGATGAAAACGGAAGGCTTAAGGAGTGCAGCGGATGGACCGAGATATTTATTTATCCGGGCTATAAGTTTAAGCTGATAGACTGCCTGATTACTAATTTCCATCTACCACAGTCTACCCTTGTGATGCTGGTGTCTGCACTTGCG
>URLU01000186.1 GCA_900548765.1 uncultured Lachnobacterium sp. | reverse complement strand
ATTTTTTAATCGTATAATTATGACAAAAAATGCAAAAAGTAAACCAGACCTCTGGTTTATTCTGAGGTCTGGTTAAAATCCTTCCGCTCCAAATTGGCAAACTTGGTATACTCTGGCAGCCATGCCAGATTAACTGTTCCGATTGGACCATTTCTCTGTTTAGCTATAATAATTTCTGATATACCCTTTAAATCTGTGTCCTTGTTGTAATAATCATCTCTGTAAATGAACATTACAACGTCGGCATCCTGCTCGATAGCTCCTGACTCTCGAAGGTCAGAAAGCATAGGTCTGTGGTCTAGTCTCTGCTCCACAGCTCGCGAAAGCTGCGACAGGGCTATTACCGGCACAGACAGCTCTCTGGCAAGTGCCTTTAAGGATCTGGAAATATCTGAGATTTCCTGCTGGCGGGATTCGCTTCCCCTGCCGGAGCCTGACATCAGCTGTAAGTAGTCAATGATAATCAAATCAAGTCCCTGCTCCAGCTTGTACTTTCTGCACTTACTTCTCATTTCCGAAATACTGATACCTGGTGTATCGTCGATAATCAGTCTGGAATCTCCGATTATTCCCGCACCCTCTACCAGCTTCTCCCAGTCTGCATCTGAGAGATTTCCTGTCCTAAGAGCCTGGGCATCCACTCTTGATTCAAGAGAAAACATACGGTTTACCAGCTGCTCTTTTGACATTTCCAGTGAGAATATGGCTACAGCCAGATTCTGGTGGAAGGCTGTGTACTGGGCTATATTTAGTACGAAGGCTGTTTTTCCCATTGATGGACGGGCTGCTATAAGTATCAAATCCGATGGCTGCAGTCCTGCTGTCCTGTAGTCCAAATCAATGAAGCCTGTAGGAATACCAGTTACAGTACCCTCCTGCTGGGAAGCCTTCTCAATTTTCTCCAGAGCATTCATTACCACCTGCCTGATTGGCACATAGTCTCCTGTCTGCCTGCTGGACAGCAGGGCAAACACGTCATGCTCTGTCTTGTCAAATATGCTGTCTATGCCTTCTTTGCCAGCATAACATTCATTTTCAATGTCTTCTGTAACACGAATCAGCTTACGCTTCATCGCATTTTCTTTCACGATATTAGCGTAATACTTCACATTGGCAGAGGTCGGAACTGAAGTTACCAAATCCCTGATAAACTCTACGCTCTGGATTTCCTTTGGGACGTCCTTTTCCTTGAGCTTATCCTGGAGTGTGACTAAGTCTACCGGCTGTCCTGCCTGAAACAGTTCTGTCATGGTTTCAAAAATAATGGCATACTGCTGATGGTAAAAATCCTCTTTTATAAGGATTTCACTGGCAGATATTATGGCATCCTTGTCCATTATCATCGAACCGATTACTGACTGCTCAGCCTCTAAGCTGTTTGGCATGATTCGCTTAATTATGGTCTCGTCCAAGGAGCTCCTCCTATCCTTCCACTACATGTACTCTAAGTGTTGCAGTTACCTTTGGATGAAGCTTAACAGGTACCTCGTATGTACCAAGTGCTTTGATTGACTCTGTAAGCTGCATCTTTTTCTTGTCCAAATCAAGTCCGGTCTGCTCTTTGGCTGCAATTGATATTTCCTTTGTGGAAATAGAGCCAAAGGTTCTGCCATCTTTTCCTGACTTAAGCTTTACCTCTACCTTTGCCTCTTCAACCGTTTTCTTAAGAGCAAGGGCATTGTCATAATTTTCCTGTGCCAGCTTGTCTGCATGCTGGTTCTGGAGCTTTAAATCGTTGAGGTTCTTTGGTGTTGCCTCTACTCCAAGCTTCTTTGGCAGGATGGCATTTCTTGCATATCCGTCACTTACCTCTACGATTTCTCCTTTTTTTCCTAATGTCTTTACATCTTCAAGCAAAATTATCTTCATGATTCTATGTCTCCTTCTTTTAGCATTTCGTCGATGGTGTTTTGTATCATCTTCTTAGCCTCTACGATTGTGCAGTCAGTAAGCTGTGCTCCTGCTACATTCAGATGACCGCCGCCACCCAGTTTTTCCATAATAAGCTGTACGTTTATCTCATCAATTGAGCGCGAGCTTACATATATCTTGCCATTATACTCTGTGAGAACAAAAGATGCCTTGATTCCTATTATATTCAAAAGCTCATTTGCAGCCTGGGCACCAACAATTGTCGGGCTCTGGATATTCTCACTCGGACATACAGATATGGCAAAGGCTCCTCTGTATACCTCTGCATGGCGTACTGCCTCAGCTCTTGCCTTGTAGCATGCCATGTCGTTTCTGAGCATTTTTCTGACTCTTGTAACCTCTGCACCTGACCTCTTCAAAAAGGCAGCGGCTTCAAAGGTTCTGACGCCAGTCTTGGTCATAAAGTTGTTGGTGTCGATTAATATTCCTGCATATATACAATCAGCTTCTGTGGCATTGATTTTGATTCCTCCATTGAAGTACTGAAGTACCTCCGCAACCATTTCACAGGCACTTGAAGCATATGGCTCAATGTATGAAAGTATCGGGTTCTCCACCACCTCTGAGTTCTGTCTGTGGTGGTCAAATACTACGATTTTTCCGCTTCTCTTTAAGAGCTCAGGGCACTCTGTGTAGCTTGGCCTGTTTGTATCAACAACCATTACAAGTGTGTTTTTGTTGACCATTTCAAGCGCAATTTCACTGTTTATAAACATATCCTCAGGATAGCCTCTTTCTACAGTGAAGGTATCCATAAGCGGGCGGATTGAGCTGGTCGGGTCATTTATGACGAGCTGGGCTTTCTTGCCAAGATTCTTTGCAGCACAGTATATACCGATTCCTGCTCCAAGCGAGTCAATATCTGATATGCAGTGCCCCATGATAAGCACATTCTCACAGCCCTCTATGATGTCCTGCAATGCCTGTGCCTTGACACGGGCTTTAACCCTGTTCTTTGACTCTACCTGCTTTGACTTGCCGCCAAAGTAAGTAATTTCATCGCCTTCCTTGATTACTACCTGATCGCCGCCTCGTCCCAGAGCCAGGTCAATTGCTGCTCTGGCGCACTCATAATTCTCAATGTAGTTATCACTCTTTATTCCAATTCCCACACTTAAAGTGACCGCCATCTCGTTGCCAACCTTGATAGCCTTGGTTTCCTCAAGGAATCTGAACTTGTCGTCCTTCATTTCTTCAAGGTATTTGTACTTGAATACAACAAAGTATTTGTCTTTCTCGATTTTGCGAACAAGTCCGTCCATCTTGTAAAAGTACTGGTTTACACGCCTGTCGATAAGAGCAACAAGTAATGACCTCTTGACATCCTCTATGCTGTCAAGGGCTTCCTCGTAATTATCAATGTATACAAGGGCAGCTACCTGCTTTTCTTCTTCGATTTCCCTCTTGCAGGCAGTAAGCTCTGTCTCGTCAAACAGGTACAGGGCTGTGAGGAATTCTTCCATTTCCTCAAAATCCAAAACATCGCTGTCCTCAGCCATGGTGTTAAAACCGATTCTCTTTAGAGCAATTCTGAAATTTTTGTCGTCAATATCAACATAGACATTGCCCGGCATATCGTCCTTCTGCAAAAATTCTCTGGTTATTGCCGGAAAGAGGGTTGTGATTGATTTCTTGTACTTCTTATCAATCCCCATCTTAACGCAGAACTGGTCATTTACCCACAATATCTTGCCAGAATAATCCAGTAGGGCATAGGGAATTTCAAACTCATTTAAGAGCTTTTTTTGAACCGATGCATACTGGGTTGCTATATTTACAACTTCATTTGCAACTACTGTCCTGCTCCTGCTAAACAAAATCGATGCAATAATCAAATACATGGCAGTACAGCCCGCACCAACAATGCCGAAGCGGGTATCATACTTAAAAGCGGCTGCATCAAGCCCCACCAACACTATTGTAAAATATAGCGGAAAGCACATATATCCATGGAACCTTCCTCTGAATTTCATTTTTTTCCTCATATTTTTCTCCTCGAAGCTTTCAAAATGCCTATATTAAATTTTGATGCTTATCACTTATTATAGCATTTTGATAGTCTAATATAAAGGGAAAAAAATTCCGCAAACCTTTTATGATTTGCGGAATCCTGATTTTGCTTATTATTGTGCCTGTTTATCTGATGCAATCTCTGCAATTGACTTTGTAAGACCTGCAATTCCCTGTATCTCAGAAGGAATAATAATCTTTGTAGCCTTGCCGTCTGCTGCCTTTGAGAATGCCTCAAGACTCTTGAGCTGAAGCACTGCATTGTCCGGTGCAGCGTCCTTTAACATCCTAAGACCATCTGCATTAGCCTGCTGAATCTTAAGGATAGCCTCTGCCTGACCTTCTGCTTCACGGACAGTAGCCTCTTTCTTAGCCTCTGCACGAAGGATTGCAGCCTGCTTCTCAGCCTCTGCATCAAGGATGACTGACTCCTTGTTACCTTCTGCTACAAGAATTGTAGATTTCTTCTCACCTTCTGCACGAAGAATAGCCTCTCGTCTTTCACGCTCTGCCTTCATCTGCTTCTCCATGGCATCCTGAATAGCCTTTGGTGGGATAATGTTCTTTAACTCTACACGGTTTACCTTGATTCCCCATGGG
>URLU01000185.1 GCA_900548765.1 uncultured Lachnobacterium sp. | reverse complement strand
TGGAAAAAGGAAGCAGAGTATGACAGACTTGGACTTGAGGAAGAATATATAGAGTATCTTGGCAATAAGGTAGTATGTCATTCACTGCCAATAAGACCAGGACGTAACCTGGCAGTTATCTGCGAAACAGCCGCAGTTAACCATAGACAAAAGAAGATGGGATACAATGCCGCACAGGAATTGTACCGCCGCGTTCAGGCAAATCTTACAAAGAATTCGGAGGACTAATTAGAGATGGAAAGAAAGAACGCATGGGAAAAGTACCCAGAGGGAAAAAAGAGAGACGAAGTATTCAAATTCGCAGAGGAATACCGTCAGTTCATAAGTAACTGCAAGACAGAGCGGGAGTGCACAAGCTTTTTATATGAGAAGGCTTTAAAGGAAGACTTTGTTGATTTGAATGATGTAATAAAAAAAGGTAAGAAGCTTAAAGCTGGAGACCGTGTAGTAGCCAACAACATGGGAAAAGGACTTGCAATGTTTATTATTGGAAAGAAGGACTTAGACGAGGGAATGAACATTCTCGGAGCCCACATCGACAGTCCAAGAATGGACTTAAAGCAGGTACCTGTATATCAGGATTTACTCTACAAGACAAACTTTACACTGCTTGATACCCACTACTATGGAGGAATCAAGAAATACCAGTGGGTAACACTTCCACTTGCCCTTCACGGAGTGGTATGCAAGAAGGATGGCACAACAGTACAGATTAACATAGGAGATAAGCCAGGAGACCCTGTACTTGGAGTGACAGATTTACTTATCCACCTTTCAGCAGATCAGATGGAGAAAAAAGCAGCAAAGGTAATCGATGGAGAGAACCTTGACCTCTTAATAGGCAGCATCCCGGGACCAGAGAAGGATGACAAGGACGAGACAATCAAGGAAAGAGTAAAAGCAAATATCTTAAATATTCTTGAGAAAGAATATAATATTGAAGAGGAAGATTTCCTCTCAGCAGAGATAGAGGTAGTACCAGCAGGAGAGGCAAGAGACTATGGCTTAGACCGCAGCATGATTATGGGTTACGGCCATGACGACAGAGTGTGTGCCTACCCATCATTTATGGCAATGCTTGACGTAAAGAAGCCAGAGTACACAAGCGTATGTCTCCTCGTAGACAAGGAAGAAATCGGTTCAGTAGGAGCATCTGGAATGCAGTCGCATTTCTTTGAGGACTGTGTAGCAGAGCTGGTGGGAGTACAGGGAGATTATTCCGACCTTAAGGTACGCCGTGCCATGAGAAACTCAAAGGTACTCTCATCAGACGTATCAGCAGCCATGGATCCACTCTTTGCCTCAACAATGGATATGAAGAACAGCGCATATTTCGGAAAGGGACTTGTATTCAACAAGTACACAGGAGCAAGAGGAAAATCAGGCTCAAACGATGCAAACGCAGAGTATGTAGCGAAGCTTCGTAAAGTAATGGATGACAATGAGGTAGCCTTCCAGACAGCAGAACTTGGCAAAGTAGACCAGGGCGGCGGTGGAACAATCGCTTATATCCTTGCAAACTATGGAATGAATGTAATCGACAGTGGAGTAGCAGTGCTGAATATGCACGCACCATGGGAGATAATCAGCAAGGTAGACCTTTATGAGGCATTAAAAGGATATGTGGCATTCCTTAAGAATGCGTAGGAGGCTCATTTATTGAAGGAGAATCGCAAACTTCCCACATGGAGGTTGTGAAGACCTATGGGCATACAGTGTATTTCTCAGAAAAAATATGAAGTTAACCACGGGAACGAATCGCGGATAGGGTTTACAGATTTGTATAGCTGTGGATGTTGCCGGGATAATGGAACCCCGTGGCAGTTCATATTGTTTTCTGAGAAACAACTGTATGCCCTACGGTCCACCAAAGTATTGAGTGGGAAGTTTGGGTTATCGTATTATTAAATAGAGCTGTATTGTTTATTGTATAAGCAGGAAAAGCTATAGTGGCAGAAATTTTGTATACGCGGATTATATTAAAGTTGAATCAATGTGCTCAAATAAATGAGCATAGAGGGGAACTAATCTGTTTGTATGGTTGACAACAAGCGATTGTTTGTTGTGAGATGATTTTGTGAAGAATGTTATGACCATAGGCAACAAATATATCCATGTATTTAAACAAATGTAATACAATAAATATATCGACAAATACGAATTAATAATATACTGTAATGATATACACCAATGAATACGCCCCAATCAGCGTAGAACCAAATATAATAAGCGAAGCGACATTATATTTGTAGAAGTGTAGCAACAAAAGGGACTTCAAAACTTGAGATAGGGATATCGGGCTGGGCTTATAGAGGATTTGTGACTTGTGGAGGATGTTAGATTTTCTTAATGTTCTGTACGTTTCCCAGCAACCCGGCAACAGGACGTTGCCGGGAGCGAGACCTGAGCCATGGATGGCGAATGTCAAGCGGTTGCGTCAAATATAAACCAATAAAACCAGAACATTTAGAAAATCTTATATCCGTAACCCGTCACAAATTATCTATAAGCCCAGCCCGATATCCCGCCCCGCACCCCAAGTCCCTTTTGCCACCACTTAGCAGATTATCGCAAGCACAACACAGAAAGCAGGCAGCCATGATTCAAAATCTTATAAGCAAATACAACCTAATAGAAAACGAACCAATGAGCCGGCACACCAGCTTCCGAATCGGTGGACCCGCAGACTTGTATGTATCTCCAGATGAGAAAATCCTGCCCCAGCTTTTACAGGATGCAAAAAAGGAGAGCCTTCCAATCACAATCATTGGAAATGGCAGCAATCTCTTAGTGGGCGACGGCGGTATCCGCGGACTTGTCATAGAGATTGGAAAAGGAATGGACAGCATCAGCATAGAGGATAATGTAATGACTGTCGGAGCCGGCACCCTCTTGTCAAAGGCTGCGAGTACAGCAGCATCAAAGGGCTTGTCAGGCATGGAATTTGCAGCAGGAATCCCCGGCAGCATAGGCGGAGCAGTGGTGATGAACGCTGGAGCCTATGGCGGAGAAATGAAAGATATAATTGTAGATGCAAGTGTTATTACAAAGGAAGGAGCCATCAGGACACTCAGCCTTGAAGAATTAGACCTCTCCTACAGACACAGCAGCATTATTGAAAATGAATATATTGTCATCGGTGCACGACTTAAGCTTCATCAGGAGGATGAGGCAAAAATACGTCAGGTCATGGATGATTTAAGAGATAGAAGAGTAGAAAAGCAGCCACTTAATTTTCCTAGTGCAGGCAGCACCTTTAAGAGACCGGAGGGATATTTTGCAGGCAAGCTTATAATGGACGCAGGACTTAGAGGCTATACTGTGGGCGGTGCCCAGGTATCTGAAAAGCATTGCGGTTTTGTAGTAAACAAGGGCGGTGCGACAGCTTCGGATGTTGTAAAGCTCATGAATGATGTGAAAAACAGGGTTATGCAGGAGTTCGGCGTTGAGCTTGAGCCTGAGGTTAAAATGATAGGAGAATTCAAGTGAGATTTGTAATTGTTACAGGAATGTCCGGCGCAGGAAAAAGCACAGCTATGAAAATGATGGAAGACATAGGCTTTTTCTGCATAGACAATCTGCCAATCCAGCTTGTAGATAAGCTGGTGGAGTTTTACGAAAAATTCGAGAGCAATATAGACAAGGTTGCGATAGGTATTGATATCCGAGACAAAGAGGGACTTGAGCATATAGAAAGCACTCTCACCAGCCTTACAGAGAAAAAAGTATTGTATGATATTTTATTCCTGGATGCGGAGAATGAAGTCCTTATAAAAAGATATAAGGAGACCAGACGAAACCATCCTCTTGCCGGCAGGGAGCGTATAGAGAACGGTATCGTGCAGGAGAGAGAAAAGCTTGAGTTTTTGAAGGAAAAGGCAACATATATTATTGACACCAGCCAGCTTCTGACCAGGGAGCTGAAGCTGGAGCTGGAAAAAATATTTGTGGAGAATCAGGATTACAAGAATCTCTTTGTTACAATTTTGTCATTCGGCTTCAAGTATGGCATTCCATCGGACTCAGATATAGTAATGGATGTCAGATTTCTGCCAAACCCTTACTATGTGGATGGGCTGAGAGCCAAGACCGGCAACGACAAGGAGATACAGGATTATGTCATGCAGTTTGAGGATGCTCAGGTCTTTCTTGACAAGCTTGAGGATCTGGTGAAGTTTCTTATACCTCATTATATAGAGGAGGGAAAAAACCAGCTGGTCATTTCAATTGGCTGCACAGGCGGAAAACACAGGTCAGTAACTCTTGCAAACGAATTGTATAAAAGGCTTCAGAGTGAAAAAGATTACGGACTGAAAATAGAGCACAGAGACATAGCAAAGGATGCGTTGAGAGGAAAATAGTATGTCGTTTTCAGCAGAAGTAAAGACTGAGCTTGCAAAACAGGTCAGTAAGAGCCGGCACTGCCAGTTAGCTGAGCTTTCAGGAATCCTTCAGATGGAGGGAAAGGTGGTGACCAGTCCTTTTACACTTGTTTTGGAAACTGACAACCCACTGTTGGAAGAAAAATATATGGTTCTGATGAAAAAAGCCTTTGATATAGATGCAACAAAGGCTG